>JAEWCJ010000483.1 GCA_023390695.1 Pseudomonadota bacterium
ACCTGGAAGAGGCCGTGCGGGCGGCGGACATCGTTTCCTGCGCCACGTTGTCGGCGAGGCCGTTGATCAACGGCGCCTGGCTCAAAAAGGGCGTGCATGTCGATCTGGTTGGCGGCTTCACCCCGAAAATGCGCGAAGCCGACGATGATGCCGTGAAGCGGGCCCGGGTCTATGTCGACACGCGGGCGGGTGCGACAAAAGAGGCGGGTGATATCGTTGTCCCGCTCAAAAAAGCTGTGATCGCGCGCTCGTCCATCAGGGGAGACCTGTTTGAGCTGTGCCGCGGCAAGGCTAAAGGCCGGACGGCGGCCTCCCAGATCACCCTGTTCAAGTCGGTGGGCACCGCCATAGAGGACCTGGCGGCAGCCATGCTGGTGTGGAAGGGGTTAAAGTCATGAGGGCAGACAAGGGGGCCGGAGCGCGGTAGAACCCGCCCCGAAAACAGGGCTGCGGCCCTCAGGGACCCTCTGGATGTCGCTTTTGGTCAAGATTTGCGGGCTGAAGACCCCGGATGCGCTCGACGCCGCCCTGGAGGCGGGCGCAGACCTTGTGGGATTCGTATTTTTTGCGCCATCCCCCCGGCATGTCAGCTACGAGGCGGCCCGGGAACTCGGCCAGCGGGTTGAAGGCCGCGCGGCCAAGGTCGCGCTCACCGTGGATGCCGATGATGCGACCTTCGAACGCATCGTGGCCGAGCTCAGCCCCGACATGCTGCAGCTGCACGGCCGCGAAAGCCCGGAACAGGTGCGGGTGCTGAAAAAGAAATTCGATCTGCCGGTGATGAAGGCGATCCCAGTGCAGACCGCCGATGACCTTGGGGCCGTTGCCGCCTACAGCAAGATCGCGGATCGCCTGCTGTTCGATGCCCGGGCGCCGCGCCACGCGACGCGTCCCGGCGGTCTCGGCAAGGCGTTCGACTGGACCTTGCTGCAAAACCTTGATCCCGGCCTTCCCTTCATGTTGTCGGGCGGGCTTGACGCGGACAATGTGGCGGAAGCCCTGCGGATTACGCGAGCGCCCGGGGTCGACGTATCGTCAGGCGTCGAGCGGGCGCCAGGCGAGAAAGATCCGGACAAGATCAGAATCTTTGTGCGCGCGGCGCGCGCCGCCGCCTCCGGCCTCACGAATTCGAAAGTTGCGAGTACGGCATGACGATCCAGCAACCCAACACTTTCCGCTCCGGACCCGACGAGAGCGGACATTTCGGCATCTATGGCGGACGCTTCGTCGCCGAGACGCTGATGCCGCTTATCCTCGATCTGGAGCAGGCTTACGCGGACGCGAAGAAGGATCCGTCCTTCAAGGCGGAGATGCAGGGCTATCTCAAGAACTACATTGGCCGGCCGTCGCCGCTCTATTTCGCCGAGCGCCTGACCGCGCATCTCGGCGGCGCGAAAATCTATTTCAAGCGTGAGGACCTCAACCACACCGGCGCACACAAGGTGAACAACGTGCTCGGCCAGATCATGCTGGCGCGGCGTATGGGCAAGAAGCGTATCATCGCGGAAACCGGCGCCGGCATGCATGGCGTCGCCACCGCCACGCTTTGTGCCAAGTTCGGGCTGGAATGCATCGTCTATATGGGCGCGGTCGATGTCGAACGGCAGGAGCCGAATGTGCTGCGCATGCGCGCCCTGGGCGCCACCGTGCATCCGGTGACGTCAGGCGCCAGGACGCTGAAGGACGCCATGAACGAGGCGCTGCGCGACTGGGTGACGAATGTCGACAGCACGTTTTATTGCATCGGCACCGTCGCCGGCCCGCATCCCTATCCGATGATCGTGCGCGACTTCCAGTGCATCATCGGCGATGAAACGCGGGCGCAGATGCAGGAGGCGGAAGGGCGCCTCCCGGATTCGCTGATTGCCTGTATCGGCGGCGGCTCCAACGCGATGGGCCTGTTTCATCCCTTCCTCGATGACGCGAGTGTGGAGATTTACGGCGTCGAAGCGGCCGGGCATGGCCTCGACAAGCTGCACGCGGCGTCGATTGCGGGCGGACGGCCGGGTGTCCTGCATGGCAACCGCACCTATCTTTTGATGGACGCCGACGGCCAGATCCAGGAAGCGCATTCGATTTCCGCCGGTCTCGACTACCCCGGCATCGGTCCGGAGCACGCGTGGCTGAACGATGTCGGTCGCGTGAAATTCCTGTCGGCGACCGACGAGGAAGCGCTCGCCGCGTTCAAGCTGGTTTCGCGCCTCGAAGGTATCATCCCGGCGCTGGAGCCGTCGCACGCCGTCGCCAAGGTGATGGAGATCGCACCCCGGAAGCCGAAGGACCATCTGATGGTGGTCAACATGTCGGGACGCGGCGACAAGGATCTCGCTTCCGTCGCCCAGCATCTGGGAGGCACGTTCTGATGACCACGCGTATCGACACACGCTTTGCGGCACTGAAGCAGGAAGGCCGTGCAGGTCTGGTGACGTTCCTGATGGCCGGGGATCCCGATCACGAAACATCGCTCGCGATCATCTCGGCTTTGCCGAAAGCCGGAGCAGACCTGATCGAGCTCGGTATGCCATTTACCGATCCGATGGCGGATGGCCCGGCAATTCAGGCTGCAGGCCTGCGTGCGCTGCACGCCGGCGAAACGCTGACCAAGACTCTCGATCTGGTCCGGCAGTTCCGCAAGGGCGACGGCGACACACCGATTGTACTGATGGGCTACTACAATCCGATCTATATCTACGGCGTCGATCGCTTTCTTGCTGACGCGAAGGCAGTCGGTGTTGACGGGCTGATCGTTGTCGATCTTCCGCCGGAAGAAGACGCCGAGCTCTGCTTGCCGGCGATGAGAGCCGGCGTGAACTTCATCCGCCTTGCGACGCCGACGACCGACGACAAGCGCCTGCCGGCGGTGCTCGCGAACACGTCCGGGTTCGTCTATTACGTTTCCATCACCGGCATTACCGGTTCGGCCGCGCCCGATGCCGCGCGGGTGGCGCAGGCGGTCGGCCGCATCAAGTGCCATACCAGCTTGCCCGTTGCGGTCGGCTTCGGTGTGAAGGATGCGGCGCGCGCCCGCGCCATCGCGCAGGATGCGGATGCGGTCGTCGTCGGCTCGGCCCTGGTCGATGCGC
>JAEWCJ010000490.1 GCA_023390695.1 Pseudomonadota bacterium
GGTCGGTGGCGAAGGTATGCACCGAGGTGAGCACGCCGGAGCGCACCAGGAAGGTGCCGAGCAGCGACAGCGAGAAGGTGAGAATCGACAGAAGAACCGTCCACACCTTCAGCGCATTGCGTTTCTCCATCACCAGCGCCGAATGCAGCAGCGCGGTGCCGGCGAGCCACGGCATCAGCGACGCGTTTTCCACCGGATCCCAGAACCACCAGCCGCCCCAGCCGAGTTCGTAATAAGCCCAGTAGGAGCCCATCGCGATCCCGAGCGTCAGGAACATCCAGGCGGCCAGCGTCCATGGCCGCACCCAGCGCGCCCAGGCGGCGTCGATCTTGCCGTCGATCAATGCCGCAACGGCGAAGGAAAACGAGATCGAAAATCCGACATAGCCGAGATAGAGCAGCGGCGGATGCACCGCGAGACCGATATCCTGCAGGATCGGATTGAGATCGCGGCCTTCGAACGGCGCCTGCGGCAGTCGCGCGAAGGGATTGGATGTGAGCAGGATGAAGAAATAAAAGGCCGCGGCGATCCAGGATTGCACGGCCAGCACATTGGCGCGCAGGGTCTCCGGCAGGTTGCTGCCGAACAGAGCGACGAAGGCGCCGAACACGCTCAGGATCAGCACCCAGAGCAGCATCGAGCCTTCATGGTTTCCCCAGACGCCGGTGATCTTGTAGATGAGCGGCTTCGCCGAATGCGAATTCTCGAACACGTTCTGAACGGAAAAATCCGAGCTCATGTAGAGCGCGGTCAGCGCTGCGAACGAAATCGCGACGAAGGCGAATTGCGCCAGTGCCGAGACATCGGCCACGTTCATCAGCGCGCGATCGCGCAGATGCGCGCCGACCATCGGAACAATGCCCTGGATCAGAGCCAGAGCGAGCGCCAGCACCAAAGCGTAATGGCCGATTTCCGCGATCATTGTGTCTGCGCCGCCCCGCTTTGCTTGCCGTATTCGTCCTTCCAGTGCCCCTGCTTCTTCAGCGCGTCGGCGACTTCCTTGGGCATGTAGTTCTCGTCGTGCTTGGCGAGCACAGTATCGGCACGGAACGCCCCGGCCTCCATCAAGGTGCCCTCCGCGATGACGCCCTGCCCTTCGCGGAACAGATCGGGAAGAATGCCGCTATAGCTCACGCGGATCGCCGTCTTGCCGTCGGTGACCTCGAACCGCGCGTTGAGATCCTGGCGATCGAGCGTCCCGGGCTGGACGAGGCCGCCGACGCGGATTCGGGTACCGGGCTTGATCTGCTTCTCGACGACGTCGGTGGGCGAGTTGAAGAACACAATCGAGTCCTTCAGCGCCGCCAGCACCAGCACGGCCGCCAGCGCCAGCACGCCGAGACCGGTCCCGATCAGCACCAGACGCCGTTGCTTGCGTGTCATGTCACCTCTCGTCTCGCCGCGTCAGGGCGGCTCCGCATATATCGATCTGTTTCGGGCAGCATTGCGTTCAGCCCTCGATCCCCAGACCTTTGGCAAATTCGTCGAGCATCTTCTGCTTGCCGGCGTCCCCGCCGACGGCCTTGCGCGCATCCGCAAGCGCCGTGCGCGCCTTGTCGGGCTCGCCGAGCACCATGTAGGCACGCACCAAGCGCAGCCAGCCATCGACATCCGAGCCGTCGGTCTTCAGCCTTTCCGCCAGCCGATCCACCATGCCGCGGATCATCTCGGCGCGCTGTTCCGCTGTGAGTTGCTGCGCCGCTGCGACATCTTCGCTCGAGGGACCCGCCGGCACGCCGCTCGGCGGCGGCGCTGCCGGATCGACCCGCATCAGCGCGCTCTGCACCAGCGGACGATACGGGGCATCCGCCGGCGCATTGGTCAGGAGATCGCGCCAGATGCGCGCGGCCTCCTCCGGCTTGCCGTCCTGTTCGGCCGCGAGCCCGACGTAATAATGGGCTTTCACATCCGCGGTGTCGCGTGCCAGCGCCCGCTCGAACGCGGCCTTCGCCTCCGCCGTCACCATCCCGTTCGCAGCCGCGACCATGGCTTCTCCAAGGTCGGACTCGCGGTCCGCCGTCGAGCCGAGCAGACGCACGACATTGCGGCGCGCACGCACCGCGTCGTCGAAGCGGCCCGCGCGCATGTAGACCGGCGCCAGCACTTCCCAGCCGCGGCCATCCTCCGGATTGCGTTCCAGATGCGCCTCGACCTGAGCGACCATGCTTTCGATGGAGCGCGTGTCCGGTGTCTGGGTGTTGCGTGCCGCCAGCGGCATGCCGGGAAGATGCGGAGAACCGTAGGCGAGATACAGGGTCAGCGCGCCGACGGGCAGAAGAATGAGAGCGGTCAGCGACACCGCCCGGCGGCGCCAGAGCGCCCCGCTGCGCATTTTCGGGGAGGGATCGTCAGTGCGGTCGGCGGCGGCAAGCAATCGGCGAGACACTTCGACGCGGGCGGCCTCGGCCTCCCGCACGCCGATCAGACCGGCCGCCTGGTCGCGCTCGATCTCGTCCAGTTGATCCCGGTACACGGCGAGATCGCTGCCGGAGCGGCCCGTTTCGCCTTCCGTTTGCCCGCTATCCGTGCGGTCCTGGCGCGACAGCGGCCACAGGACGGCAAAAATCGCCGCGGCGGTCATTAGAGCGAGAATAAACCAAAGCGTCATGGCCCGCTTACATCACGGGCCAAGCCGGGCTGCAACTGGGGCATATCCTAGGTCCGGAGCAGGATGACGCCGGTTCCCGCCTTTTTACATCGCGGACTTGAATACCCGGGGACCCCGGTCGATCTTACCGGGAACCACAGGAGCCACCATGGCGCACAAGCCCAGCGACCTGGCCCGCCGGATGGCCGCACGCCGCGACCAGCCGAGGGCCGATGACGGCTTCATTCGGGAGAATTTCACGCTGCCGCGCCTGGAAGCCCGGGCCGCCGCACGGGATTTTCTCAACCGCTGGCCCAGCGCTGCCTACATGTCCGCGGTCGAAAGCTGGCGCGAACTTCCCGGCGACCGCATTGAGTTCACGATGCGACGGCTCAGGAGCGCCGACTAACGATAGTGAAAACCGGGAGGGGTCGAAGGCGATCAGCCCTTCGCCGCCTTGCGCTCGCCCTGGACTGCGAGTTCCGCAGCCCTCTCCAGAGTCGTGGCATAATCTTCCCCGAACACCTTGGCGCAGAAGCGCGCCGCGGCCTCGACCTGCGCCTGCCGGAAAGCGCGGTCGCTGTCCTCGGCCATGCGCAGTGCATCGATCAGCGGCTGGGTGGAGCTGTCGAGATAATTCTGGACGTCGGAATAGATACGCTGGGTCATCTCATTGATGGCCAGCTCTCCGGCATAGGTCCGGCAGGTTCCGACGAATTCAATCAGCGCCTCGGTTTCGGCAATGTCGGTCGGATCGAGTCTGGTGGCCGCCGTGATCTCCTTCGCCGGCCGCGGCCGCAGCAGACGCCGCACGCGGCCCGGCAGCGAGTCGATCTCGGCCTTCAGCATGTTGGAGATTTCGGTGCGGATGGCCGACAATTCCCGCCCCCAGGGCGAGTCGGTCGACAGGTTGATCTCGGTGCGCAGGCCGCGCGCCGCATCATGGATGGCCTTGAGCAGCGCCCTGACGCCGACCCCCTTGCCGCTCCGCAATTCGGATTTCAGTTCGCCGACCATGCGCTCCATTTCGGAGAGCACCATCGACACCGTGATCTCATAGGACGTCTCGGCGATGCGGGCGGCGGAATCGCTGCCAGCGGCGCGCGTGGCAAGCCGGATCAACTGCCATGGCGCGGCAAGCCGGCTCATGACGATGACCAGTACATACAGAAAGAGCGGAGACCCGCCGGCCACCGGCGATTCGATCAGCGCTTTCACGTCGTCGACCATCTGGCCGTCGAAATTCTTGATGTGGCCCGGCAGGCGCGCCGAAAAGGCCGCCAGCTTGTCGCGGGCCTGCAGCACCTTCAGGACCGCCTGCACGTCTTCCATGG
>JAEWCJ010000220.1 GCA_023390695.1 Pseudomonadota bacterium
GTGGAGAAGGGCTCGACCATCCTGATGCACGCCGCCGCCGGCGGCGTCGGGCAGATCCTCTGCCAATGGGCCAACCACCTCGGCGCCACCGTGATCGGCACCGTCGGCTCGAAAGAGAAAGCCGAGATCGCCAAGAAGAATGGCTGTCACCACACAATCCTGTATCGCGAGGAGGATTTCGTCGCCCGCGTGAAGGACATCACCGGCGGCAAGCTGTGCGACGTCGTTTATGACGGCATCGGCAAGACCACGTTCCCGGCCTCGCTCGACTGCATTCGTCCGCTCGGCATGTTCGCCAGCTTCGGCAGCGCCTCGGGCCAGATCGACGCCTTTAACATCAACATCCTGCAGACCAAGGGCTCGCTGTTCGCCACGCGCCCGACGCTCAACAATTACGTCGCCAAACGCGAGGATCTGGTCGCCACCGCCAACGACCTGTTCAAGGTGGTCGGCAGCGGCGCCGTCAAAATCCCGGTCAACCAGAAATACGCGCTGAAAGATGCGAGCAAGGCGCACGAGGACCTGGAAGGCCGCGAAACTACGGGATCGACGATCCTTATTCCGTAACGTTCCGTCCGCCCGGCGATGCGCCGTTGCGTGTCGCCGGACGGCATACGGCTTGCTTTACGGCTTGCCTGGCGTCTGTTTCGTGACATCCAATCTGTGACATCATGGGCCGCCTCACCACACATGTCCTTGATACCGCTGCAGGAAAGCCGGCGGCCGGATTGCGCATCCTGCTGAAGGTGCTGGACCGCCCGGCCGGTTTGCCGGTGGAGGGCATCACCAATGCGGACGGCCGCCTCGATGCGCCGCTGCTCGACGGCGACGCCTTCCGGCCCGGCCAATACGAATTGCTGTTTCATGTCGGCGAGTATTTCCGCGCGCAGGGCGTGACGCTCGCCGAGCCTGCCTTTCTCGACATCGTGCCGATCCGTTTCGGCCTAGCCGAGAACGCCCACTATCATGTGCCGTTGCTGGTTTCTCCCTACGGCTATTCCACTTACCGGGGCAGCTAGAGCGGGCGATGGACGTCTTTCTCGGAGAATGGGGCAACCTGCTGCTGCGCTGGGCGCATATGATCGTGGGGATCGGCTGGATCGGCACCTCGTTCTATTTCATCGCGCTCGACTATTCGCTGAACCAGAAGGAGCGCAAAAGCCCGGGCGTATTCGGCACCGCCTGGCAAGTGCATGGCGGCGGCTTCTATCATGTCGAGAAATTCACAGTCGCGCCGCCGCATCTGCCCGAACATCTGCACTGGTTCAAATGGGAAGCCTATCTGACCTGGGTGACGGGCTTCGGGCTGCTCATCATCCAGTATTATTTCCATGCCAATGCCTATCTGATCGATCCGGCGGTGATGCCCCTCACCACGCTGCAGGCGGTGGGACTGTCGATTGCCTCGCTCCTGGTCGGCTGGTTCGCCTACGACACGATCTGCAAGCTGCTGGGCGAGCGCACCGTGCTGCTGGCGATCGCGGTGTTCCTGCTGATCATGGCGGCGAGCGTTTTCTACACGCATGTCTTCTCTGGCCGCGGCGCTTTCATCCATGTCGGCGCGCTGATCGGCACCATCATGGCGTTCAACGTCTTCGTCACCATCATTCCCGGCCAGAAGATCATGGTCGGACAATTGCTGCGCGGGGAAAAGCCGGAAGCGAAATACGGCAAGGTCGCCAAACAGCGCTCGCTGCACAACAATTACCTGACGCTGCCGGTGCTGCTGATGATGGTGTCGCCGCATTATCCGTTCCTGTCGGCGCATCCGCAGGCCTGGATGATCGTGGCGCTGATCCTGATCACGGGATCGCTGTTCCGGCATGTGCTGAACCGGATCGACGCAGGTGACACCTGGGACAATTACGGCTGGGCCGCGCCGGTCGCGATCTTCGCGCTGATCTGCGCGATCTATGCGACCGCACCGCGCGAGCGTGCCGAAAGCGGCGGTCCCGCGGTCACCGACGCGGAAGCCCTCTCACTATCCACCAAGCATTGCGTCATGTGTCACGCTAGGCGCCCGACGCATGAGAGCTTCAGCGAGGCGCCGAAGAACGTCACGCTGGAGACGGTGGCGGATCTGAAACGCTATGCGCAACCGATCATGATCCAGACGGTGCGCAACAAGGCGATGCCGCTGGGCAACCAGACGCAGATGACGGATGACGAGCGCGAACAGTTCGGGCGCTGGATACGGTCGCTCAAATGATGCCATTTCAGCCCGCTGACATCGCGTCGTTTGGCGCGCGCGCCGAGCGCATGTTGTCGGAACTGGCGTCCGTCTCGGAGCAGCCGCAGAGCCTGGTCCGGCTGTTTCTGACGCCCGAGCATCGCAAGGCCGCCGATCTCGTCGGCAGATGGATGCGCGAGGCCGGTATGAGCGTCAGCGAGGATGCGCTCGGCACCGTGCGGGGACATTGGCGTCCCGACAAGAAGAAGCGGTTTCTGATCGGCTCGCATATCGATACGGTCATCGACGCCGGGAAATATGACGGGCCGATGGGCGTGGTCCTCGGCATCCTGGCGGTCGAAGCGCTGCACAAGGCGGGCACCGATCTGCCGTTTGGCATCGACGTCCTCGCTTTCGGCGACGAGGAGGGCTCGCGCTTTCGTGCGACGCTCACGTCATCCTCGGCCTGCGCCGGCGCCTTCGATTTCGCGGCTCTGGGCGCAACCGACAATCACAACATCACCCTGGCCGATGCGCTGGCGGCTTATGGCAAGGACGTCGCCGACATTCCCGGCGCGGCCTACGATTCCGCCAATGTGATTGGATATATCGAAGCCCATATCGAGCAGGGGCCAGTGCTGGAAGCGGAAGATCTACCGCTTGGCGTTGTAACCGGGATCGTCGGTCAGAGCCGAATGCGTGTGATGGTGCTGGGCGAAGCGAGGCATGCCGGCACGGTGCCGATGTCGATGCGCCGCGATGCCCTGGCCGGCGCCGCGGAGTTGATCCTTGCGGTGGAGCGAACGGCACGTGAGAACGCGGCCGACCGCATGGTGGCCACCGTCGGCCGGATCGAGGCGTTTCCCGGCGCTACCAATGTCATTCCCGGCCGTGTCGGTTTTTCGCTGGAGCTTCGTTCATCGACCGATGCGCTGCGTCTTGCTGCGATTGAGCGTATCAGGAACGAGGCGAAGCGAATTGCGGGTGATCGCAAACTCGATATCGTGTTCGAGCCTTTCTACGAGACACAGACCACAGCCTGTGCGCCGGCCTTTCAGGGGTTGCTTGCGGAGGCTATCGCCGCGCTCGGCCGGCGCACGATCAGCTTGCCGTCCGGCGCCGGGCATGACGCGCAGGTGATGGCGAAGCTCTGTCCGTCGGCCATGCTGTTCGTGCGCTGTCGCGGCGGCATCAGTCACAATCCGGCGGAATTCGCGAGCGAGTCCGATATGGGGCTCGCCACCGCAACGCTTATCGAGTTCATTCGGCGACTGGCGGGCCAGCACCTTTCATGACCGGTTTCATCGACGCGAATTTTCAGCGGCAGGTGGATTTCTTGAAGGCCCTGGTGCGCGTGCCCTCCGACAATCCGCCCGGAGATTGCGCACGGCATGCAGAATCTTCCGCAAATCTGCTGGAAGGACTCGGCTTCAAGGTCGAGCGGCACCCGGTGCCGGAATCCGTCGTCAGAAAGCACGGTATGGTTTCGGCGACGAATATCATCGTACGTGAGACCTTCGGCAGCGGCAAAGGACCGGTGATCGCGCTGAATGCGCATGGCGATGTGGTCCCGCCGGGCGAGGGATGGAAGGTCGATCCCTATGGCGGAATGGAAAAGGGCGGCGCGGTCTATGGCCGCGGCGCCGCGGTGTCGAAATCGGATTATGCGACCTACGCGTTTGCGCTGCTGGCGTTGCGGAATGATCCAGCCGGGCTCGACGGCACGGTCGAATTACAATTCACCTATGATGAAGAGACCGGCGGCTTCACCGGCCCGAAATGGCTGCTCGATCAGAAGCTCACCAGTCCCGACTACACCATCTGTGCCGGTTTTTCGTACGCCGTGGTGACCGCCCATAACGGCGTGGTGCATCTTGAGGTGACGGTGAAGGGCCGGCAGGCGCACGCCGCGATGCCGGAGAGCGGCGCCGATGCGCTGGAAGCGGCGAATGCGATCCTGACCGCGCTGTATGCCGAACGCAAAAAGCTGGCGCGGGTGAAATCGAAAACGCCCGGGCTTGGCTCACCCAAACTGACGGTCGGACAAATCGCCGGCGGCTTCGCCACCAATGTGGTGCCAGACCGCGTCACGCTGCGGCTCGATCGCCGCCTGATTCCGGAAGAGAAAGGCGCCGTCGTCGAGAAACGACTGATTGCACTGATCAGGCGCGCCGGAAAGCGCAAAGGCATCAGCGTCGACGTCAGGCGGATCATTCTCGCCGATCCGCTGCGGCCGGTGAAAGGCGTCGACAGACTGGTGAATGCATTGACGAAACACGCCAAGCGCGAACTGAAGGCCAGGATCGAGATCAAGGGGGTGCCGCTTTATAGCGATGCCCGTCATTACAGTGCGCGCGGCATTCCGACCGTTCTCTACGGCGCCGGCCCGCGCTCGATCCTGGAGGCGAACGCGCACGGCGCCAACGAGCACGTCAAATTGTCGGACTTAAAATCCGCGACCAAGGTGATCGCGGCAACATTGCGGGATCTGCTGAAGGCGTGACAGGGCCGCTGTCGCTGGGCAACCGGTTTCGCCTCAGAACCCTGACGCAGTGCCGTGCAGGTCATAGGCGTCGGCGCGATCGATCTTCACCGACACGATCTCGCCGACACGGAGCGGCCGGCGGCTGCTCACATGCACGGTGCCGTCGATCTCCGGGGCGTCGCTCTTCGAGCGTCCCTTGCCGCCGGTCGGCGTCGCTTCGTCGATGATTATCTGCTGCCGGGTGCCGACTTTCTTTCTCAGGCGGCGCTCCGAAATGGCCTGCTGGCGCTTCATGAAACGGTGCCAGCGCTCCTCCATGATCTCCGGCGCCACCGCCGGCGCGACGTCATTCGCCGGCGCGCCTTGTACCGGCTCATATTTGAAGCAGCCGACGCGATCAAGCGCCGCCTCGTCCAGCCAGTCGAGCAGGAAGTCGAATTCCGCGTCAGTCTCACCTGGAAATCCGACGATGAATGTCGAGCGGATGGTGAGGTCCGGGCAGATCTCGCGCCAGCGCTTGATGCGCTCCAGCGTCTTGTCCTGGGCGGCTGGCCGCTTCATGCGTTTGAGCACATCGGGATGGCCATGCTGGAACGGGATGTCGAGATACGGCAACACCTTGCCGTCCGCCATCAGCGGAAGGACCTCGTCAACATGCGGATAGGGATAGACGTAATGCAGTCGCACCCAGGCGCCGAGTTCGCCCAGCGCGCAGGCGAGATCGATGAACTTGGTGCGAAGCTGCTGGCCCTTCCAGTCGCAGGGCGCGTATTTCAGGTCAACGCCGTAAGCCGAGGTGTCCTGCGAGATCACCAGCAATTCCTTGACGCCGGCTGCGGTGAGCTTTTCCGCTTCGCGCATCACATCGGAAATCGGCCGTGACACCAGATCGCCGCGCAGTTTCGGAATAATGCAGAAGCTGCAGCGATTGTTGCAGCCTTCGGAAATCTTCAGATAGGCGTAATGACGCGGCGTCAGCTTGATGCCCTGTGCCGGCACCAGATCGAGAAACGGATCGTGCTGCGGCGGTACCGCGCGATGCACGGCGTCGAGTACGCTCTCATATTGCTGCGGCCCGGTCACCGCCAGCACGTTCGGATATTTCGAGGTGATCTTGTCCGGCTCGGCGCCCATGCAGCCGGTGACGATCACCTTGCCGTTGGTGTTGAGTGCTTCGCCGATTGCGGCAAGCGATTCCGCCTGGGCGCTTTCCAGGAAGCCGCAGGTGTTCACGATCGCGATGTCGGCACCGGCGTGACCGCGCGCCAGGTCATAGCCCTCCGCGCGCAGCCGCGTGATGATGCGCTCGGAATCGACCAGGGCTTTCGGGCATCCAAGCGAAACGAAGGAGATGCGCGGGGCAGGCGCGGACATGGCGTGGGCTCTAGCGTTTTTGGAAAGGGCGGCGTTAGGGCAGGGCGGGCGCCGCGTCAACCGGTTTCGCGCCGGGCCGGCAGGGCGCGGGCCGCGCGGCGATTCTCCTCAAAATTTGGCGGTCGCGAGGGCGCGTTGCCATTTCAGATAATATTTATATTTCAAATACTTAATCTGATCGTCCGGCGGAATTCGGAAAATCTTAACGAAAAAAGCATTTCCTCGTTAGGCGCCCGCTCCGGTGTGCGCCCACCCGCGTCAGCCGGGATCTCCGGCCTTGGGGTGACGAAAAAGAAGAGGCCGCACGAACATGCTCGCTGTCAGTCGTCTCGTTGGAGCCTTGCTGGTCGCAGTGAGTCTGGGAGCATGCGGGTCGCTCTCGACCTTTGAGGGCTTCTTCACCAGTTCTCCCGAGCATACGGGGTCGATCCAGCCGGCTGGCGGCAAGGCCTATATCTTCCGCGGCATGGGCGGGCGGATCGCCTCCTTCGAGATGGATCGCCTCGCCGACAAGCTGGAAAAGAGCGGCATCGACGCCGAGGTCTACAACCATTTCAACTGGCGCGGGCCTGCCGATGAGGCGATCGCCCGCTACAAGCGGCAGAACGGCAGATTTCCGATCATGCTGGTCGGCCACTCGGCCGGCGCCGACGCCTCCGTCTATTTCGCGGAAAAACTCAAGAATGCCGGCGTTCCGGTCAGCCTGATCGTCTCGTTCGATCCGACCCGCCGTCCCAAGGCGGTGCCGCCGAATGTCGACCGCTTCCTCAACATCTACCAGTCGCTGAATTTCTTCGGCGGCGGCTTCGTGTCGCCCGGCTCGGAATTCCAGGGCCATTATGCCAGCATCGACCTCAAGAATTACTGGGAAGTCCTGCACGTCAATATGGTGAAGATGCGCGGTCTGCAGGACCAGATCATCGCCAAGATGGTGCAGATCGTGAACATGCCGCCGCAGCTCGAAGGCGCGACGGTGCCGATCCACTATGTGATGCCGCGCGGCGAAAAGATCGAATTGTGGGATTCCGGATTGCCGATCCGCTCCGAAGAAGGGGACACGGTACGGTCCCTCGCCGCGAAATATGCGGTGCCGACCTGGGCCGTGGCTCAGATCAACAATCTCAGCACGTCAGCAACGCTGCAGCCGGGCCATCGCCTGATCATCCCGCGGCATCTGGATTCACTGCCGCCGGCAACGGGGCCGCTCACCAGTTTTGCGCCGCGGCAGTAGATTTCCTAGAAATCGTCATGCCCGCGCTTGTCGCGGGCATCCATGTTTTTATAGCTTGAGCAAGATTAAAGACGTGGATGGCCGGGACAAGCCCGGCCATGACAGGCCATTTTAATTGCACAGCCTATCCGCCAGCGCGCGGAATTTCGCAAGCTGGTCGGCCTTCAGCTCGCGCTTTTCGTCGCGTCCGACAAACACCTTGAACATGATGCCGCCGTCGACGTTGAGAAACAGCACCGACGCCGACGCGCGGCCCATGAAGGGGCGCTCCACGAAGGCGATGCCGGCGCAGCGCTCATGCCGCAGATGGCCGTGAAAGCCCTTGCTGCCAGGCACATTGTAATAGCCGCGCCCCACTTCACCGGCCGGGATCGGGCCGCCGACTTCCATGATGCCGTCGTCGGTATGCACGATGAGGGTGACGTCGCCCCAATCGCCGATATCCTTCATGACGTCGATGAAAGCGCTGCCAGGCGCGAACTTGCGCATCTGTTCAGGCAGCGCTTCCACGACCTCACGGGTCGTGACGTTCTCGCTCTTGGCGACTTCCTCAACGATCGCGCCGGGATTGTCGGCGAGAAGACGAACCAGATCCTGACGGGCTGACACGATCAGGCCGCCTTGGTGCGGGTCTGGGTCTGGCGCACCTCGAAGCCCTCGAACTTCGGATGTTCGAGATAAAGCGATGCCGAGTTGGTGGAGTTTCCAGCGCGGGCATGAGCGGCGCGGAATTCGTCCGACTTGGTCCAGGCTTCAAAGGCCGCCTTGTTCTGCCAGGTCGTGTGCGAAGAATACAGCGTGTGGTCTTCGGCTTCCGGGCCCTTCAGCAGGTGGAATTCGACAAAGCCCGGCATGCGGTCGAGATAACTCTCGCGGCTTGACCAGACATTCTCAAATGCCTCTTCCGATCCTTTTCTGACCTTGAAGCGATTCATCGCGATGAACATTGGGTACTCCTCTTCTGCTGGCTGCTTGCTGGCGACTTCTCTCACCGCAAATTGAAATTGACGGGGGCCGTGAACGACATGGCTTGCCCCGAGGGTGGTGCCGGGAAGGGCGAGGCCCGGCGTACCATGGCTTGCACTTCGCGGTCGAGGGCCGCGCTGCCGGAGCTGCGCGCAAGCTGCACCGAGGTAACGGCGCCGCTGCCGCTGATGTTGAAGGTCACGGAGGCGACGCCGGTTTCGCCGCGGCTGCGGGCCTCCGACGGGAATTGCTTGTGACGGCTCAGATGCGCAATCACCATGCCGCGGTAATTGGAATCCGCGCTTGAGCTGCCGCGGCCGACGCTGTTGGCGGCAACGCTGTGCTGGGAGGCGGCGGCAACGCGCTGGCGCTTGGCCTTGCCTGTTTCCTTGACCGGCTTCTTGGCCACCGGCTTCGGCTTTTCCTTGACCGTCTCCACAACCGGCTTCTTTTCCGGCTCGGGATCGACGGCCAATTCGGCCTCCGGCTGCGGCTCCGGCGGCGCGGCGGCCATGATCTGCGGCTTGGGTTCTTCCTGAACGACGGGCTTCGGCTCTTCCTGCACCTCGGGTTCGGGCTCAGGCTCGCGCTTGGTCTCCTGCACCGGCTGTTCGGTCAATTCGGTGCGGCTGTCGTCGGGGGGCGCGATATCCGGGGAATGGGCGCTTTCAATCGCAGTCTCTCCCGGCGTCTGCGCGGTCCCGGCTTCGGTATGGGCACCTAGCACCACCTCGACGGAAATCACTTCCAGGCCGATGCTGGCGCGCGGCGGCGGCTCCTGCAGGAACCACACGAACAGGCTGGCATGCGCCGCAACCGACCCGAGCAGCAGGACCGGCCACTGCTTGCGCCAGTCGAACGCCGACAGGAAGGGGCAGGGACGTGTCGTCTGATTGCAGACGAGGCAGGGGGTGGACTGCGTCGCGTCATCGTTGGCGGCACGCGGCCGCGGCTGGAACGGGATGACGTTACTGAGGTCGTTGCGTTCGGACGTTGCGGGAGCGTCACGGATACGCAATGGCACAACCGCGCCGAGGAGGTCATCGGCGCGGTGTGCGCTGTTATCCGCGGCTGGTGAAGGGCCGCGGAAATTATGGACGTTCGTTTTCGTCATCCGCCCTTATAGAAATCGTCTCCAAAGCGAACCCGCAGCCCACCCTTGAAGGTTATTCCAGCGCTCGCAGAAGGAAGAACGCTAGATAGGCGAGTTGTGAATGCGTTGTATGGCGCGTAATACGAATCGAACAAGTTCTCGACCGCAGCGTTGAAGGTGACATCCTCGTTGAACTGATAGGCCAGATACAGATTGACGATGTTGTAGCCGGGCACCGGCACACCACCCGGAGGCACGTCGCTCGGGTCCTTGGGCGCCACGCTCAGCAAGCTGACGGCAGTCGTCAGCTTGCGGTCGAGAAAGCGGAAGCCAAGCGTGCTGGTAAACGTATCAGCCGGAATTTTGCTCAACGGGATATTTTCGGTCTCGTTGGTTCCTTTCAGCGCGGTATAGCTGGCATTCAAGAACCAGGCGCCGGCATCGTAGCGCCCTTCCAGTTCGAAACCTCTGATGCGAGCCTTGGCGATGTTCTGGAATTGAATGCAGTTTCCGCTCGCAAAAGGTGGGGTGGGGGGATTGATACAGGTTGCTCCCCCGGCACCGGTTTGGCCATTGAGAACCGTTACCTGCTCGATGAAATTATCTACGTCGTTCTGAAACACGCTGGCCTTCATGCGAAGTGCATCATTCGCGGTCCAGAGGTTGTCAAAGCGTAGATTGACGCCAACTTCCTTGTTCTTTCCGGTTTCGGCCTCCAGCAAGGGATTCTGCAGAAAGATGAAGTCGGAACCCGGCCCAGCGAACGGATGTTGACCGAGCACGAAGACTTCCGTGATCGCCGGCGCGCGATAACCTTCGGCATAGCTGCCGTAGAAGGTCATCCACTGCACCGGCGTGAGGCCGACGGTGACTTTCGGTGAAAGGCGGTCGCCGCTGCTCTTCACGCCATTCGTTCCGCCCGACATGTCGTAGGTGTCGTAGCGCAGGGCGGTGATCACCTCGAGCCAGGTCGAATAATTGGTCTTCAACTGGGCGAAGGCGCCGCCGACGGTGCGTTCTCCCGAGGGGGTAAACAGATCTCCGGTTCCGGTAATATCCGCGGTATTGACCTTGTCCCTGAACACATCGCCGCCGATGGTGAGGGCATGACGGAAATCACCGGTCTCGAAACGCGACGTGTTGTGCACGTCGGTGCCGATCGTTTCGATCTTGACGGTGCGGATAGATCCCATGCGGCCAGAGATGGCGCTGTTGGTGCCCTGCACCTTGTTCTGTTCGAGTTCGGTCTGAGTCCAGTAGACGTTGGCGTCGAAGTCGAACAGCTTGTCTTCCGGCTTGCTGTAGCGCCAGCGGCCGTTGGTGATGTAGTTGGTTGCCGTGCTGTTGTAGACGGTTGCGGTCCCCGTCGCGTTGGGCGTGCCATTGGCATATCTCGTCTCCGAGCCCAGCGCGCTGAACTTGACCTCGTGTCCGTCGGCGGGGCGGACGGTGATCTTCGCCAGTCCGCTCGCCATGTCGTTGGCGCTGTTCAGAACGGTGTTGCCGTTGCCGTCCTTGAAATCGCCGCGGTCGCGGTAGACGCCGCCGGCGATGACATCGACATTCTGGTTCGGACGCGCGGCGGCGAAGGCCGAGCCAACCCCGTGGAAGGCGTTCGAGCCCGTCATGCCGTGGGTGAGTATACCCCAGCGCTGGCCCGGCTTGAGCACGTCCTCGGCGTCCATGGTGCGGAACGAGACCACGCCGCCGATCGCGCCGGTGCCGTAGATGTTGGCGGTCGGCCCGCGCACCACGTCGACACCGCCGATCATCTCCGGATCGAGGAAGAACTGGCCGTCCGCCTGGTGGCCGCTGCGCTGGAAATTCTGCCGCGCGCCGTCAATCACCACCGCGACGCGGCCGAAATCCTGCATGCCGCGGATATTGATCGCCGCGCCGGGATCGTCGCCGCGCTGCTGGAAGGAAACGCCGGGAACGCCGAAGAAGACGTCGCTGACCTGGCCCGGCATAAGGCGGTTGATGTCGTCCCGCCGCACCGTGCTCACCGGACCGAGCGTGTTCCAG
>JAEWCJ010000064.1 GCA_023390695.1 Pseudomonadota bacterium
GTCCGATCACCGCGACCCGCTCACCGGGCTCGAACACGCAAGACAGCCCGGCAAGCACTGGTGCCCCATCCCGAGAATAGGCAAATCGGAGATTTTCAATGCTTAGCTGCGCCGGTCCCTTCTCTGCCAAGTCTATCTCCAGCGGGATGTCTTCAGCATGCGCCTCGGCAAGCGCTGAGAGCCGGTTCACGGACACTGTGGCGGCCTGCATATCATCGAACGACTTCACCAGCGCCAGCACCGGCGCAGACAGCGAACCACCGATCGAAAGGACCAAGACGAAATCGCCGACGCTCATGGCGCCGTCCATGACACGCAATCCGCCAAGCAATGCGATGGCCGCCACGATCAGCCCCGCCGCAAGCCGCCCAGCGGTGTCGAGGTAGGCTGCTAGTTCGATGGTCGAAAAACGGGCTGCGAGATCGCGCTCGAGCCGTTCGCAAAAGCGCTCTTCGGCAAACCGATGCGCCGAGTTGAAGCGCACCGTATTCATGTAGGCGATCGACTCGACGATGTGCGACCAGCATCGGCTACGCGTCTCGAACCATGCGGCTTCACGCGTCCGCAAACTCCGCGCCAGGACAATGTGCAGTAATGCCAGCGCGCCAACGATGGCCATGATTGCAAAGGCTGCCTGCCAGTCGACATAAACTAGGGCCGCAGCGAGCACGGCGATCATGCCGGCAGCCATGCCGCATTCGATCAGCCCCTCGGTTGCGTTCTGAGCGAGCCTTTCGACCTCCTCGAATGTCCGTCCAAGCAGACCCTGGTCGCGCGCCAGCTTATGGTCAACCGGCAGGCGCAGAGACGTGGCAAAGGCAGGCATCAGCATATCGCGCTGCAATTGCAGTCCGGCTCGCGCCGCGAACATCCTGCGCGCCAGGGAACACGCGGCATCGATGACCGCGACACAGGCAATACCGGCACCAATCGCAAGACCTGCCGCAGCATTCCGGCTCGGGAAAGCCTTGTCGATCAGCTCCGCCAGCAAGAGTGGCGGGACCAGTGCCAGCGCGGCAAGTACAACCGCGGCACAAAGCGCCGGCAACACCAGGTGACGCTGCATCCATCCAAGAACACATAGCACGCGAAGCGTTCGGCTCAGATCCGAATTCTTACGTCCCCGCTTGCCGGAACCAAGCAAGCCGGCCAGCCAGAGCATTGAGGCCTCATCGGCGGTTTGACCGCTCATGGCTTTCTCAGGGATTTTCGAGCAGGCGAGTCATCGCGTCGGCCATTGCCGCGCCGGTGGCTAGTTCGATCCAATACCACTGACCATTGGGATTGAGCTCGAGAAAGACGTAATCGCCCTCGGGCGTGACGATCAGGTCGAATGCGCCAAAGCGCAGATCGCATTTCTTGAGATAATCACGCAACGCACGATCAACCTTCTCGGGCAGAGGAACGATGGTGTGCGGCAGCTTGACGGTATCAACGGCACGCCAATCCTGCTCGGCACCGCTCACACTCTGGCTATCGATTCGGCAGCAGAACAGTTCGTCGCCGATGATCGTAACGCGCAACTCGTGGTCCTTGGCAATCGTCTCCTGCAGATAGGTCGGACACAGGGAAATCGACTCCTTCAGCGCGGAAAATTCAGCGGGCGGGACCGGACGTGTATACGCTACGCGGTGTTCGCCTTCGACATAGTGGCTGCCCATCAGCATCGGCTTGCAGATCACGCCGTCCGGGCAGGTCTTGAAGAACTCTCCCGCCTGATCCGGATCGTTGGTGATGATCGAGCGCGGCACCCGCAATCCCAGACTGCGCGCCAGACGAAGCTGCGGGAATTTTCGCTGATGCCTGCGATTCTCATCCGGGTTGTTGATCCAGGGAACGCGCGAATCCATCGGCAGAAAGCCCATGAATTCCCGCATCTCGTCGCGCACATAATTGATGACGCCCTCATCCTCCACGCCGCGCGGCGGCAGCGAAGGCTCCGGCTTGCGCATCCAGACCGAGCGCACATGGTGCGGATACACGCAGGAGCGCCCCCACTTGTCCTCGATGCGGATCGTGCCGGTTGGCTCGTCGGTCATCCCCACCCGATATTCCTCGTGGAAATGATCGGTGTTCAGAGGGAAACACGGCACTCCGCGCGTCTGCAGACGCTCCAGAACCGCATCGACATGCGGATCGAGCTTGGTGGATATCATGAGAACGCTTTTGGGCGAGGATGACATGGCGTGACCGTGTGCGATTCAGGGGGCTACAGAAAAAAGGCCGGCCTTTCGGCCGGCCCTCGAACTGGATCGGAAATGGCAACGAATCTCAGTTGCCGAGCACGTCCGACTGCAGGTCCGAGTCGGAGGTACGTCCCGAGGTCGACGAGACGTTCCGGTGCGTCGTCGACTTGTGGAATAGCATGGTGCCGCGCCACGTCTGCGTCACGGGATCATAATAGCCCAGATCGTCGTCTTCATATTGTTCCAGAGCGTAGGGCTTGGCGTTCGCGAGAACGAACGGAAGAGTGTTTCCGCCCTGCGGAGTATTGAGATGCATAAGGTCTTCCCCCATCAGAGGACCGGCATGGGATTCCGGCCGTCCGGTTTTGTAAGCGGCGGCCGGAAGCGCTCACAACCCCCCGTTCATGGGGGGAGACGCATCGGCCCTCAGGAGGTCGGCGGCCGCGGCATCCAGCGTCACGCCGCGCTGCTTCAGAGCAGTAACCGCGCGCACCACATCGTCCTTGGCCGCAAAATTGGCGCTGAAGGTGCGCAGCCCGCGCTTCGGCACGATCGTCAACTGATGTGCCAGCCGCCAGCGCACCGTGGCCTCCCGAATATCGATGAACAGCAGATGGTGGCGACGGATGACGCGGATGGTCACGCCGTCAGCCCCGATGACCAGAGCCGGATAAAGCGAATTGCGCGACAACGCGACGAGCGGCACGCCACGCAGACCGCTGAATGTCGCAATCGGATTGAAATGCAGGTCCTCGAGCATCCCTTCGCCTATGTCAGATAGCAAATGTGCATGCAGCCCCGTTTTCACGGGGTACCATCGGCAGCTCAAACCATGTTTAGCCTGCCGCCGGAATCGTTTTTCGATGCAGCACAGCTGCAGGCAGGTCAGGCATGCTCGCCAGAGCCATTGTCCGTTTGATCGTATTGTCCGGGATTGCCGGCCTCTTCACATGGTCCGCGAACGCGGAAGTGCCCAACGCCGCCGAGCAAGAGGTCCGCTGGTTCGTGGGCAAATGGGTGGTCGGTCCGGCCGATGTGCCGGGATTTGAAACGATCGCTGGCGCCGCGGATTGCAACGCCGCGGTCGTCATTGCTGCGACAGGGCCGGCAACAATTCAACGCACCGTCAGATTGCGCAACGGCGAGTTGCGCTCCAACGAATTCACGGTGAAGAGCTTCAACGGGAATTTCCCGTGGTGGAGCAAGGACGGGATCGGCGGTCCGGTGGCGAAGCGCACAGGTGCCGACAGCTTTGTTCTGGCGACGACCCGCAACGGCAAAGCCGATTGGCCCAACGCCCTGAAACACACCCGTTGCCCGGGATGACATTAGAGCAATGACAGCCGGACCATGCTTCCGGGCAATATTCAACACGAAGAAGGATCATTTCGACATGATGGGCGACATCCGGAAGTCTCGAATCTGGCTGCTGACCGGTTGGATCGCCCTGTCAGCGGCATCTGCGGCGCAAGCGCAACCCCAGAGCGCGCCGGCCGTCGACATCACGCCCTTCAGGGCGATCTATAAATTGGATTTCGGGCCGTCCAATGAGAAATCCCCGTTCAAAAACGGCCATGGCCGCCTCACCGTCGAATTCACAGGCAGCCGCTGCACGGACTACAGGATGATTCGTACTGTGAATGGTACGTTGAACACCAACGCTGGACCACTCAGCATTCAATCGGAGGCGACATTCGCCGAAAACCCCGCCAGCAGCCAGTTCGCTTTCAGCCTGATCGAACAGGCCAACGGCAAAGTCTCACGGCAATATAATCTGGTGGCCCGCAAGAACGACAATGGCGCCACCATCACCTCCCGTAGTCTGCCCGGCGGCAAGGCCGAACTGCCGAAGGGCACGCTGTTTCCGATTCAGCACGAGCGCATGGTCATCGCTGCAGCATCGGCCGGCCGCAAGACCCTTGCGGTGACCGTCTACAATCCCGAGGATACGATCGGCAGCGTGGAGCAGATGTCCTATACATTCGGCCCCGAAAGCAAAAATGCACTGCCAAAGGGGCATCCCGCGGATATCGAGTCGCTTAGGAAGCAATCGCGGCAACGCGTCGAAGCAATCTTTCGAAACCAGAAAACTGGGAAAATCCGGGTGCTCGAACGCATGACCCGGTTCAACAACAGCATTCTCACGGCATCGGACGCGCTATCCGAGCACCTGCGGATCAAGGCCAGCCTGGCATCACTGACCCTTTTGCCGCAAAAGCCGTGCACGTAATTCACCGAGATCGTCGCCGGACATCGAACTCAAGACATCCATCAGCAGCGAAAACGAATACTGCACCAGCACCACCAGGCAGAGTGCAACCACGCCATACCAGACCATGGAGCCCCAGAACCATACAGGTTCCCGCTCCCTCGTAATCACATGTCCTCTGCTGGGAAACTCACCCGTTCTCCATGCGCCGATCAAGCTCTGTCCGGTCAGGACGAGCAGCAGAACTGAGGCGGGCAACGCGAGAAGCGGAGGCAGCAGCGGCGCAAGCATGGGACTCTCCACCACAAAGGCGAGCACCAGATACAGCAACAGCCCCAGCGTGCCACAGAGCAAGGCAGTGCGGGCAATCTGGCGAATGATGTCGCCCATGTTAGCGAATTATCGGGCGTTCACAGACGCGACGCCCCGCAATCAGCCGATCGACGGGCGCCCAGTCATCCGTGAGGGCGACTGCACATGCGTCAGGCCAGACCCTGGCCGCCGCTGCGACATCGACCCGCCGCCATACCACGATCTGGGATTGGACAGCCTCTCCCGCATTCATCACCGAGGCGGCTACGCTTTCAGTGTCGGGCCGATAGGCGCTTCGATGGCTTTTCCAGGCTGCAACGACGTAGTTGGTCGTGGCTCCCTGTTCGCCACCGGCAACCCAGATGTCAACCACGGGGAACACCTCCGACAGCGTCGTCGCGATGCTGAGAGCGAGCGACGGCGTCGCAGTGCGGTCAATGACGTTCGACAGATACACGCCATTTGCGGACAGTCGCGCGGCGATCAATGCATCAAACTCCCGGGTCACGAGATGCGGCGGCACGCTGCGGGTCCGGTATGCATCCATGAGAATGACATCGTAGGTTTCAGCCTCCGGCAATCCCCGGACAACGGCACGACCGTCGCCGATGAGTGTTGTCAGCCGGCCCTCTCCCCCAGCCCACATTTTATCGTTCGCCACCGCCACCACCACAGGATCGAGCTCTATTGAGATGACGTCGGCGGCCGGCGACATTTTTGAGGCGGCCCAGGCCCGCGGCAATGTTGCCCCACCCCCGCCGACCACCAGAGCTCGTCGCTCGGCCGACTCAGACAGAGCGACACGCGCCAACCGGTCGGCCAGGGCTGCGTAACCAAGATGAAGCCGTTCCGGATGATCACGGTCGGACGCGCTGTGTACGCCTTCGTCGAGGATCATGAAGCGTAGCAAGCCACCATCGGCGAGCGGGCGATCAAGCAGACGGATACAGGTGTAGCGTGACTCCCAAAGACACGGCACAGGCATCGCCAGGAGCGAGACGATTACAACCACGCCGGCGATGACAACAATTCCAGAAGCTGTGCGAACGGCGAGCAATTCCCGCCATGGCAAGACGAAAGTGCCGAGCGCAACCCAGATCGCGCAAACAAATCCGATCAGGCCGGCCGCGCCAACTGTCTCAAGCAGTACGAATCCTGCCATTGCCGTGCCAACGACGCTGCCCGAGGCGGACGCCGCGTAGATCGCACCGACCGTGTGCGACAGCCACGCCTGCGGCGTCAACACCACAATACGAACCGCCAGAGGTGCGACGAAGCCAGCGGCAAGGCTGGGCGGAAATGCCAACGCCGCCAGCGCCAGCACCACACCATTTCCAAGCTCCTGTCCGTTGGCGAGGGTCTGCACAACGAAGCTCACCCCGCCCGGCATGGCGGATGCAGAAAGCGCAGCAGCAAACCAGACGAGGCCGAGCCGTAATTTCAGTCTTCTGATGTCTGTCGTACCCCCGGCGACGATTCCGCCCAGCATGTGTCCGATGGTGAGGCCGAGCAGCACACTCGCAATCGCCACCGACCACGGAAACAGCGATTGCCCGACATACGGCGCCCCCAGCCGCACGATTGCCAACTCCACCGCCAGCGACGCCGAGGCCGAGAGAAAGATCGCAAATGGCAGAAACCAGCGCGTCATGCCAGGGCCGCACTCGCCCGCCGCCGCAGCGCGAGAGCCGCAATCAACGCCGCATTGGCCAGCGACAGCATACCGATCATTGCAAGCGAG
>JAEWCJ010000109.1 GCA_023390695.1 Pseudomonadota bacterium
GGACCGCCGGGGCCGCGAGCCCACCGAGGGTCAACTATATAACGCGCATTTCTGGGGGGCGGGCGGCGCCGCCCGGCTGATCGAACAGTCGGAAGCCGCCCCCGGCGCAAGGGCGGCGGATGCATTCCCGAATGCCGCGCGCGCTAACCGCTCGATCTTCTTCGAGCGGGACGGGCGGGCGCGCAATTTCGCCGAAGTGGCGCAGAATCTGGAAAGCCGTTATCAGGTGGCGCGCGTCCGCACCTCGGGTGACAACGCGGTCGCAGCCGTTCCGGGCGCAGCCTTCGGTGCGGAGAGCGCGCGCGTTGCGCAGGCCTATCAATCGGCGGCACCGCTGAGAGTGCATGTGGCCGCGGGTCCGCAGCCTGAGCCGGTCTTTCACAATCCCTATCGCGCGACCGAGCGGCGCGAGCCGGTCTCCTCGATCGTCAGCGAACGCTGGGCCACCCGGCCGTCGCAGATGCAGGCAACCCCGTCTGCGAACATGCAGACCGCATCCGCCGCGACGCCGGGGCCGACCGCGAACGAGGTGGTGCAAAACGGCCATGCCGATGTCCGCCGGCGCTATTTCCCGACCACGCCGCCGCCCGCACCGCAGGTCGCCTCGCAGGAAGCGCTGGGCCTGTTCCAGGACATGCGCCCCAATGTGCAGGCGCTCTTCACCCGCGGCTGACGCCCGGCGCAATTAAGAATTTCGCAACAAACACAAAGATTTATGGTGAACCCTTTGTTAAGGGGCGGCGCCTATCATTGCGTCCAAGCCGGTGGGACGGGTGTTCCCGTGGCGTTGGTGTGGTGTAGGCATGATCGTTCGTCAGTTTCTGCAATGGTTGCGTAACGCTCCCGCCGGCGATCGCGCCGAGGCCTCTTCGGCTCTGGCCCGCGCTTATCTGTTTTCGGATCTGACGCCCGACGATCGCGCCGCTGCCGAAGGCGCGATGACCATGCTGCTCGACGATCCGTCGCCGCTGGTGCGCATGGCGCTGGCCGAAGCGCTGGCCTTCAGCCCGGACGCGCCGGCGTCCGTGATCTATGCGCTGGCCGCCGAACAGCCGCAGATTTCCGCCCTGGTGCTGGAACATTCGCCGCTCCTGATCGACGCCGATCTGGTCGATGCGGTGGCGACGCAGGGACCTGTGGCACAGGAAGCGATCGCGCGCCGCCTGCGGCTGCCGCGCTCCGTGGCCGCCGCCATTGCCGAAGTCGGCGGGGCCGATGCCTGCCTCAGTCTGGTCGAACGCGAGGACACCGATATCGCGCCGTTCTCGATCCGCCGCATTGTCGAGCGGTTCGGGCATCTGGCGGCCATCCGCGAGGCGCTGCTGGCGCGCGGCGATGTGCCGGCGGCAATCCGGCAAACGCTGGTGGTGAAACTGTCAGCCGCGCTCTGCGACTTCGTCACCGACCGCGACTGGCTCGAGCCAAGCCGCGCCATCCGCGTCGCCAAGGAAGCCTGCGAAAAGGCGACCGTGATTCTGGCCGCCGAAATGCCGAAGACCGAATTGCAGTCGCTGATCGGGCATCTGCGCGAGACCGGGCAACTGACCGCAGGATTGATCCTGCGGGCGCTGCTGTCCGGCAATCTGGCGCTGTTCGAGGAGGCGCTGGCCGATCTGTCGGGGCTGCCGCTGCCGCGCGTCGTCGGGCTTCTGCACGACCGCGGCCGCGCCGGATTTCGCGCCGTCTACGAGAAGGCAGGTCTGCCGGCATCGGTCTATCCGGCCTTCCGCGAGGCGATTGCGACCATGCAGGAAGACGGCTTCCTCGGCGATCCCGCCGGCGCGACGCGCCTCAAGCGGCGCATGGTCGAGCGGGTGCTGACCCGCTGCGCCGATCTGCCGCCGCGCGAGGTGGAGCCGCTGCTGACCCTGCTGCGGCGGTTCGCGACCGAGGCGGCGCGCGAAGAGGCGCGGATGTTCTGTGAGGATCTCGTCGCGGGTTACGAGCCGCATTACGGCGAACCGGCCTACGAAACGCAGGTCGCGGCGTAGCGGCGCCTAGAAGGCTTCGCCCGGCATGATCGACGGCGAGAAGATGCCGTCAAGATAGCCGGGACGGTGACGATTGGCGTGCACCAGGAATTCCCGGGTTACCGTCTGCAGGCGGGTATTCAAGGCCGCCGCCACCTGTGCGATGTCGGCCCGCGCATATTCGCGCACAACCGCGCGCACCGCGTCGACATGCTGGTCGAGCAGGGCGAGCGGGATTTTCTTCGGGTCCGGCGTGTGCTCGATCAGCCGGCACAGGCTCTCCGCGATCGGCGCCGCCAGGGGATAGCCGAAGGTCGCCGCATCGCCCTTGATGTCGTGCGCGGCGTGGAAGAGTTCATCCAGATTGTATTTGCTGAAGCCGCCGGTCTTGATCGCCTGCCGCGCGGCGCTGAGCCGGTCGCATTCGTCCTGCATCCAGAGCGAAAAGTCGCTGGCCAGTTCATTCAGGGCGGCCTGCGCGCGGGCGATGGGGTCGCCGTCGTCGCCCCGGCGTTTGGCGATCACCTTGATCAGCTTGTTGGGCGGCGTGATCACCTCATGATCGGCATAGGTGCGGACGCTCGGCCGGCTGTCTTTCGGTGGCGGCATCGTGACCCTTTCAATCCAGCTGTCTGGCTTTTTCCGCCAGCGGCACCTGGCGGATGACATCGGCCTTCATGCCCTTGCGCCGCTCCGGCCCGGTATAGCCGGTGCTGAAATTGCGCCGGCGGTCGGGGCCGAAATAGGTGGCGGTGCGGATGAAGGGGCGCGGGTTGCAGACCACGTTGACGATGCGGTCGTGCAGGGCGTTGGCGGAAATCGGCTTGACCAGGAATTCGGTCACGCCGGCATCGCGTGCGGCAAGGACGCGGCTGCGTTCGGAATGCGCGGTCAGCATGATGATCGGCACGAAGGGATTGGCGTTGCCGCCGGGCTGCCGGATCATCTGCGCCAGCTCGAGCCCGTCGAAGATCGGCATCGCCCAGTCGGTGATGATGATGTCGGGCATCTGGTTGGTGAAGGCTTCGAGCCCGCTGGCGCCGTCTTCCGCCTCGATGACCTCGCGCACGCCGAAACCGTGCAGCAGCGTGCGCAGGATGCGCCGCATATGCGCGTTGTCGTCGATGATGACGAAGCGCAGGCGGTTGAAGTCGATGCGAATCATGCCGAGGCGTGCCCCGCCGACATAACCATG
Source organism: Pseudomonadota bacterium (assembly GCA_023390695.1). Next base: position 3,166 of record JAEWCJ010000109.1, read on the forward strand.
ATTGGCGGGGCGGGGCAAAAATCAGCGGATGAAAAACAGCAGGAATTCTGCGGAATTAATAGCCAAATTGCTCGCGTAGAATGCGCTCGTCCAGGCTGTGGCCGGGGTCGAACAGCATGTGCATGGACATGCTGTGGTCCATGC
>JAEWCJ010000155.1 GCA_023390695.1 Pseudomonadota bacterium
CCCCACCCCCCCCCCCCCCCCCCCCCCCCCCCCTTGGCGGCGGCCCCACCTCTCCCCGCACGCGGGGAGAGGTGAATAGCCATGACCCGCTCGGCTTTTCCAGGAACGCTTGTCGCGCTCGCCGTGCTTGCCGCCGGTTTCGCGGTGGCATTGCTGGTCGGGCGCTTTCCGGTCTCGCTCGCCGACATCGCGTCGGTGCTCTGGGCGAAGGCGACCGGCGGAGTGTCCGGCGTGCCGGCCGCGGCGGAAGCGGTGATCCTGCAGGTACGCGGGCCGCGTGTGCTGGCGGCATTCCTTGTCGGCTCGGCGCTGGCCATTGCCGGCACCGCGTTCCAGGGGCTGTTCCGCAATCCGCTGGTGTCGCCGGACATTCTCGGCGCATCGTCGGGCGCCGCGCTTGGCGCCGTGCTCGGCATCTATTTTTCGCTCAGCGTCTTCGCCATTCAGGGCTTCGCCTTCATCGGCGGGCTGATCGCGGTCACCGCCGTCTACATGATCGGCTCGTCCATCCGTTCGCGCGATCCGGTGCTGGTGCTCGTCCTCGCCGGTGTCGTGATCGGAGCGCTGCTCGGCGCCGGCGTCGGACTGGTGAAATATCTCGCCGACCCCTACAACCAGCTCCCGGCGATGACCTTCTGGCTGCTCGGCAGTCTTGCCGCCGCCGGTGTTGCCGACCTCATTCCGCTGTTCGGACCGGTGGCGCTCGGCACGCTGGTGCTGTTGCTGCTGCGCTTCCGCATGAACGTGATGTCGCTGCCGGAAGAGGAGGCGCGCGCGCTCGGCGTGCCGGTGCGGCCGCTGCGCATCGCCATCGTCGCGGCCGCGACCCTGGTGACCTCGGCGAGCGTCGCCACCGCCGGCATCATCGGCTGGGTCGGGCTCGTGGTGCCGCATCTGGCGCGCTCGCTGGTGGGACCGGATTTCTCGCGGCTGCTGCCGGTGGCCGGCATTCTCGGCGGCGGCTTTCTCCTGTTCATCGACACCATCGCGCGCACCGCCGCGCCGGTGGAAATTCCGCTCGGCATTCTCACCGCCGTGATCGGCACGCCGTTCTTCATCTGGCTGCTGGCGAGCGTCAGCAAGACCTGGTCGTGACAGCATGACCATCGAAGGCCGCGATCTCTCCATCGGCTATCCGGGGCGCCTGGTCGGCGAGAAGCTGTCGCTGCGCGTGCGCGAAGGCGAAGTGCTGGCGCTGCTCGGCCCCAATGGCGGCGGCAAGACCACGTTGCTGAAGACCCTGCTGGGATTGCTGCCGCCGCGCGCCGGCCGCTTGTTGCTGCAGGACAGGGACCTCGATGCCTTCTCGCATCGCGAGCGGGCGCGCATGATCGGCTATGTGCCGCAGGTGCATAGCGGCACCTTCGCGTTCACGGTGGAGGCGGTGGTGCTGATGGGCCGCACCGCGCATGGTTCGCTGTTCGCGCGGCCGAGCGCGCATGACCATGAGGTGACGATGCAGGCGCTGGAGCGCTTCGGCATCGCCAAGCTGGCGGGACGGCCCTATACGGAGATCTCCGGCGGCGAGCGGCAGCTCGTGCTGCTGGCGCGGGCGCTGGCGCAGGAGCCGCGCTTCATCGTGCTCGACGAGCCGACGGCGAGCCTCGATTTCGGCAATCAGGGAAAGGTGATGCAGGAAATCCGCGCGCTGGCGGAGACCGGACTGGGCGTGCTGTTCACCACGCACGATCCGAACCATGCCTTGCGCGCGGCGCATCGCGCCTATCTGTTGCGGGCCGGCGAATGCCTGGCCGACGGCCCGGCGGCGGAGGTGCTGACCGCGGAGCGGCTGGAGACGCTGTACCGGGCGCCGGTGCACCTGTTGCACGACAGCGCAACCGGCGCGGCGGCGTTCCTGCCGGGCTGAGGGCCGATCGGCTAGGCCGGTTTGTCGAACACCATGGCTTTCGACACGAAGGCCGGCACGTCGCGCATATGAGTCAGGCCGGCCTCGCGGGCGATCGCCGTGAAATCCTCGGCGAGATAGCTCGCGTAATACGGCTCGTGATAGTTCTGCGGAAAGCGCTCCAGCAGGCCGTCGTAATCGGCGATGTCGCCGCGCTGGAGCGAGTCCATCAGGATCAGGCGGCCGCCGGGCTTGAGCACGCGCGCGCATTCGGCGATGACGGCGCGCCGCACCTGCGGCGGCAATTCGTGCAGGGTGAAGATGCTGGTGACGGCGTCCTGGCTGCTGTCGGGCAGCGGCATCGCTTCCGCCTTGGCGACCGCGAAACGCGCCCACGACCAGCGCCGCAGATGCCGCCGCGCGTGACGGATATAGGCCTCCGACAGATCAAGGCCGAGCATCGGCAGCCGCGGCCAGACCTGCTTGACGAAATCGAGAAAGCGGCCGGTGCCGCAGCCGATATCGGCGAGCCGCAATCTGCGCTGGTCGCGGCCGGCGAAGATCTCGTGCAATTCCGGCAAGATTTGCCGCCGCATCGCATTGGCCGTGCCCTTGAACAGCACCTCGACCTGGGTGTCGTAGCGGTCGGCCGAATCCTCGGTGAGCCAGCCGCCGGACTGGTAGTGGAAATTCTGCAGATAATAATCCGGCCGCCGGCCGCGCAGCTCCTCGGTCAAAACCTCGTCATGGCGTCGCTCTTTTCGCCGCCGGTACACCTCGGGC
>JAEWCJ010000170.1 GCA_023390695.1 Pseudomonadota bacterium
ATATTTGATGCCGCCGTCGGCGATCACCGGCACGTTGTTTTTGCGCGCCGCCTCGACCGCATCCATGATGGCGGTAAGCTGCGGCACACCGACGCCGGCAACGATGCGCGTGGTGCAGATCGAGCCCGGGCCGATGCCGACCTTGATCGAATCCGCGCCGGCGTCGATCAGCGCCTTGGTTGCGTCCGCCGTAGCGACGTTACCGGCCACCACCTGCACCTTGTTCGACAGGCGCTTGATACGGCCGACGGCGCCGAGCACATGCTGCGAATGGCCGTGCGCGGTGTCGACGACGACGAGATCGACGCCGGCGTCGATCAGACGCTCCGTGCGCTCGAAACCCTTGTCGCCGACAGTGGTCGCCGCCGCGACACGCAGCCGTCCCTGTTCGTCCTTGCAGGCATTCGGATTGGCGACCGCCTTTTCGATGTCCTTCACGGTGATCAGGCCGACGCAGCGATAGTCGCCGTCCACCACCAGCAATTTCTCGATGCGGTGCTGATGCAGCAGCTTCTTCGCCTCGTCCTGCCCGACGCCTTCGCGCACGGTGATCAAACGATCCTTGGTCATCAGTTCGGCCACCGGCTGCCGTGGATCGTTGGCGAAGCGCACGTCGCGGTTGGTGAGAATGCCGACCAGCTTGCCGGCCTTGCCGCTACCGCCGCCTTCCACCACCGGAATGCCGGAGATGGAATGCTCGCGCATCAGATCGAGGGCGTCGGCCAGCGTCGCGTTCGGGGCGATGGTGACCGGGTTGACCACCATGCCGGATTCGAACTTCTTGACCTGGCGCACCTGCGCCGCCTGTTCCTCCGGCTCCATGTTGCGATGGATCACGCCGAGACCGCCGGCCTGCGCCATGGCGATCGCCATCCTGAACTCGGTCACCGTATCCATGGCCGACGCCACGATCGGAATATTCAGTAGGATGTCGCGGGTAATGCGGGAGCGGACGTCCACCTCGGAAGGCAGCACATCGGACAGCCCGGGCTGCAGCAGGACGTCGTCGAAGGTCAGCGCCTCGCGCGGGGCACTGTTGGAACGGGATTGTGCGGGATTTGCCATCGCCAACTCTATCTCAGGGATTCCCGGCCGCTCAAGGGGGCGGCGGAATCGGGGTTGGCGTGGGTCGTTAGCATGGGAGCGGACGGCGGGAAAGCGCCAGCATCGCTATCCGGCGGCCATCCCGCGGATTATTTCGCCGGTCTGCGGATCGGCGGGAAAGAAGGCCTCCAGCGCCAGTTCGGCGAGCGTGACTTCGACCGGCGTCCCGAACACGGTCGTGGTGCTGAAGAACGACAGGATTCCGCCTTCGGTCACCAGCCGCAGCGGCACCGCCACCCCGGCCAGGTCGGGCTGCGCGGGCCTTGGCGCGGCGGCGGAGACCGCGGGGTAGCCTTTCAGTTCGTGCAGCAGATCGATCAGCAGCGGATCGGCGGTGATCTCGATCTGGCGGCGCAGCCGCTCCAGGAGATGTGTGCGCCATTCCGTCAGATTGGCGATGCGCGGCGCCAGCCCTTCGGGATGCAGACTGAGCCGCAGCACATTCACCGGCGGCTTCAGCAGCGGCGCGCAAACGCCCGCGAGCAATGGCGCGACCGCGGCATTGGCCATGACCATCGTCCAGTGACGGTCGATCGCCAATGCGGGAAATGGTTCATGCCCCTTGAGAACAAGCTCGATGGCGCCGCGCGCCGCCTGCAACGCCGGATCGTCGAGCGGGCGTTGTGAAAATACCGGCGCGAAGCCGGCTGCAGTCAGCATCACGTTGCGCTCGCGCAGCGGCACGTCGAGACGCTCGGCCAGCCGCATCACCATCTCGCACGACGGCTGCGCACGGCCGGTTTCCACAAAACTGAGATGGCGCGCGGAAATGTCGGCATCGAGCGCGAGGTCGAGCTGACTGAGGCGGCGGCGCTGCCGCCATTCCCGCAACTGGGTTCCGTAATTCACTGTCATGCCGGGAGCCTAGCCCAGCCGGCTGCGAATTCCATTACCTGCGAGGTAATCGACCGGCGTCTGCAGAGACTGCATGGTCGGCGCACCACGCAATCGGCTGCGTGACCAAAAATGGAGACGCACATGACCTCTCTCGCACGTCACACCCTCTTTCCCGCGCTTCTGCGCCGCGCCCTGCTGGCGGATGCGGCGGCCAGCCTTGCGACGGGATTGCTGCTCGTGTTCGGCGGCACCGCGCTGCACGCATTGCTCCATCTGCCGGAACGGCTGATGCTTTATGCCGGCCTGAGCCTGCTGCCCTTCGCCGCCCTGGTTGCCTATGTGGCGACGCGCGAGCGGCCACATCGCACGGCGATCTGGGCGGTCATCGCCTACAATGCGCTCTGGGCCATCGACAGTCTCGTTCTGCTGGCAAGCGGTCTCGTCACTCCGACCCTCCTGGGCAGCGCATTCGTCATCGCGCAGGCCTTCGCGGTCGGCGGCTTCGCCATCCTGCAATATGCCGGCTTGAAACAAACCGCCGGCTGACTTGTTCTCGCCGCAACAAAACGCCCGCCGGTCGATCCGGCGGGCGTTCGAATGCCACAGCGGTCGCGCGACTAGTCCGCCTTCCAGCCGGGGGGCGTGCCGTGCTTGCGGATCGCGTCCACCAGTTCGCGGTGCTTGCGATCCTCGCGGGTCATGTAGATCGCGATCACCGCATAGGCGGGCGCAATCAGCCAGAGCCACGGCGAGAAGAACAGCAGGCCGAGCACCAGGAACACCACAAAAAAGAACGCATTCAGGATGGCGGAAAAAATCTGCCCGTTCAGCAGCAGCGCCAGCGGCGGCAGGAAAACGGCGAGAATGTAGATCATGTCCGTCAGTCCCCCGGGACTCCCCAGTTGCGTCCAGCACGCCCATCGCGCGCGGCTGTCATGTAGATATCACAGAGCCGTTCGCAAGATCGCCTCTGTGCGGCCTCCCTTTCGATGCTAAGAGCGCCCGGACAAGCCTCGGCCTCCGGTTCCGCATGACTCACAAACGTCTCGTCCCGCTGATCGTCGCGGTCGCCCTGTTCATGGAAAACATGGACTCGACCGTGATCGCGACCTCGCTGCCGGCGATCGCCGCCGATCTCGGCACGAGTCCGCTGGCGCTCAAGCTGGCGATGACGTCATATCTGCTGTCGCTGGCGATCTTCATCCCGGCCAGCGGCTGGACCGCCGACCGCTTCGGCGCGCGCACGGTATTCGGTGCCGCCATCGCCGTCTTCATCGTCGGGTCGATCGGCTGCGCTTTCGCCAATTCGCTGGAGGCCTTTGTCGTCGCCCGCATCGTGCAGGGCATGGGCGGCGCCATGATGACGCCGGTCGGCCGGCTGGTGCTGGTGCGCACCATCGACAAACGCGACCTGATCAATGCCATGGCCTGGGTGACGGTGCCGGCCCTGATCGGCCCTATCGTCGGCCCGCCGCTCGGCGGCTTCATCACCACCTATACGTCGTGGCACTGGATCTTCATCATCAACGTGCCAATCGGGCTTGTCGGCATTCTTCTTGTCATCCGCTACATCGATCCGGTGCGCGCCGAGCATGTCGAACCCTTCGACGGCATCGGCATGCTGCTTGCTGGTCTCGGCGTCGCCGGACTGGCCTTCGGTCTGTCGGTCGCCGGGCTCGACATGCTGCCCTGGTGGATGGTCACCGGGCTGATCGTCGGCGGCGCCTTGTTCATGACCCTGTACATTCTGTACGCGCGCCGCGTGCCGGCGCCGGTGCTCGATTTCTCGCTGCTGAAAATACCGACCTTCCGCGCCAGCGTGGTCGGCGGCTTCATGTTCCGGCTCGGAATCGGCGCCCTGCCGTTCCTGTTGCCGCTGATGCTGCAGACCGGCTTCGGCCTCAATCCGCTGCAATCGGGTCTGGTGACCTTCTCGGCGGCGGTGGGCGCGCTCGGCATGAAGGCGGTCGCCGCGCGGCTGATCAACCGCCTTGGCTTTCGCTCCATTCTCGTGAGCAATGCCCTGATCGCATCCGTCTTTCTCGCGCTCGGCGCGACCTTCACGCCGTCGACGCCGATCCTGCTCATCGTCGCCATTCTGCTGGTCGGCGGCTTCTTCCGTTCGCTGCAATTCACCGCCAGCAACACCATCGCCTTTGCCGATATCGACCAGCGCCGCATGAGCCGCGCCACTGCGTTGACCAGCGTCGGGCAGCAGCTTTCGCTCGCCACCGGTGTTGCGATCGGCGCCTTCGTGGTCGAGATGACGCTGCGCTGGAAGGGCGAAACGGTCATCACTGCGGCGGATTTCGCACCCGCCTTCGTCGTCATCTCGGTGATTTCGGCGATGTCGGTGTTCGTCTTCGCGCGCCTGCCCGCAGATGCCGGCGCGGAATTGTCCGGGCGCGTGAGCACCAAAGTCGCGGACAGTTCGGATCAGCGGGTCTAGCGGCCGCGGAAGCCGGTCGCCAGCACGTATAATTCGGCGGAATCCGCGCGCGAGGCCTGCGGCTTCACGTGTTTCACGCTCGTGAAAGAGCGCTTGAGCATCGCGAGCAGCTCGTTTTCCGTTCCTCCCTGGATCACTTTCGCCAGGAAGACGCCACCTTCCGCTAGGACTTCCGCCGCGAATTCCGCCGCCGCCTCCACCAGCGCCACGATGCGCAGATGGTCGGTCTTGCGATGCCCGGTGGTGTTGGCGGCCATGTCGGACAGCACGACGTCGGCCAATCCGCCCAGCTTCTCCTTCAGGATGTCGGGCGCGGACGGATCGAGAAAATCGAGCTGCATGAAATCGACGCCCGGCACCGGCTCCATCTCCAGCAAATCGATGCCGATCACCTTGCCCCGTCCCTCGGTCGCACCGACGCGCTTGGCCGCGATCTGGCTCCAGCCGCCGGGCGCGGCGCCGAGATCGACCACGCGGCCGCCGGGCTTCAGGAATCGATGCTTGTCGTCGATCTCGATCAGCTTGAACGCCGCGCGCGAGCGGTATCCCTCGCGCTTGGCGCGCGCCACATAGGGATCGTTGATCTGGCGTTCCAGCCAGAGCTTGGAGGACAGCGAACGCCGCTTGGCGGTCTTGACGCGCTGCTTGAGGCCGTCCTTGGCGCGGGTGGTCATTTCGTTCTCACATCAGTCGTTGTCTCAATCCCTCCAAAAGAGGAAGGATCAGAAGAGGCGCTTCAATGCGTACCCCACACGCCGTCGGCGCGCATCATCTGCACCAGCATGCCCTCACGCAGACCGCGATCGGCGACGCGCAGGCGCGTGCATGGAAATGCCCGGCGGATCGCCTCGAGGATGGCGCAGCCGGCCAGCACGAGGTCGGCGCGCTCGGCGCCGATGCAGGCATTGGCGACGCGGGCATCGTAATTCATCGCCAGCAGATTCTCGATCACGCCGGTCACCTCGCCGTCGCTCATCCAGCAGCCGTCGACGCGGCGGCGGTCATAACGGCGCAAGCCGAGATGCACGCCGGCAATGGTCGTGACCGTCCCCGACGTGCCGAGCAGATGGATTTCCCGCGAATCATGCGTGCCGTTCTGCGCGGCAAAGGGGACGAGCTGATCCCGCACTTCCGCAACCATGCTCTCGAAGATGTCGCGCGTCACTTCGATGCCGCCATGCCGCTCCGCCAGCGTCACCACACCGAGCGGCAGCGAGATCCAGCTATGCATGTCGGGCGGCGGCGGCCCGCGCCGGGCATCCATCGCGCTGTTGAGCTTCACCAGTTCGGAGGAGCCGCCACCGATATCGAACAGAATGGCGCCCTCGGCGCCGGGATCGATCAGCGGCGTGCAGCCGGTTGCCGCCAGCAGGGCCTCGGTCTCGCGGTCGACGACTTCGAGCTCGATACCGACCTCATCGCGCACCCGCGCCAGGAAATCCTCGCCATTTTCCGCCAGCCGGCAGGCTTCGGTCGCGATCAGCCGGGCACGGGTGACGCCGCGGTTGCGCATCTTGTCACGGCACACGCCGAGCGCGTCGAGCGCCCGCAGGATGGCGGCTTCGCTCAGCCGCTTCGAGGCGGTGATCCCCTCGCCCAACCGGATAATGCGGGAAAAGGCGTCGATGACCCGGAAACTGTCATGGGTGGCGCGGGCCACCAGCAGCCGGCAATTGTTGGTGCCGAGATCGAGCGCAGCATAGGTCGGACCATAAAGGTCGGTTCCCGCGCCGGACGCAGGAAAACTCGCCTCCCGGCGGCCGTCCGGGGGCGGATTCAGTGTTTCCCGATCCCGCCTGAGACGCAAATTGTCGACGCTGGCCAGTGACACGCTGTCACCAGCCGCGCGGATGCGCACGGGATCGAGGCCGGAAACCCGGGCCTCGTCGGTCATAAATCGCGTCCTGCCGCAAGCCCTCCGGGGGCGCGGCGTTGATGCCTATAGTTCCCTGAAAGTCTATGAGGGGGGGCCGCCTCTTGCAAGCGATGCGGCACAGCCATACGGGCCGGTTCCTTGCCGTTCCGGCCTCCCAAAGTTAATTCTGGCTTTATTCTCTGCGAAAGCCCGCATGACCATCCAGACCAGACCCGCTTCCGGCGACCTCACAGACGATCACTGGGCTTTCGCCAAATTCGGCATCGGCCAACCGGTCCCGCGCACCGAAGACCCGATCCTGGTCCAGGGCCAGGGGCGCTACACCGACGACATCAATCTGCCCGGACAGGCACATGCGGTCATCGTGCGCTCAACCCACGCGCACGGGATCATCCGCGGTATCGACACCGCGGCGGCCCGCGCGATGCCGGGCGTGCTCGGCATCTACACGGCGGCGGATCTGCAGGATTACGGCACGCTGAAATGCGGCGTCCCGTTCAAGAACCGTGACGGCTCGGAGATGAAGAAACCGCTCCGGCCCGCCCTGGCCGGCGACAGGGTACGCTTTGTCGGCGATCCGGTGGCGGTTGTCGTCGCCGAGACATTGCTGCAGGCGAAGGACGCCGCCGAGGCCGTCGCCGTCGACATCGATCCCCTGCCCGCGGTGACGCTGGCCAGCGACGCCGCCCAGCCCGGCGCGCCGCAATTGTTCGACGATGTGCCGAACAATGTCTCGCTCGACTATCATTACGGCGACAGCGAGAAAGTGGCCGCCGCCTTCGCCGGCGCCGCGCATGTGACCAGACTGTCCATGCGCAACACGCGTCTTGTTTGCGCACCGCTCGAGCCGCGTTCGGCGATCGGCGATTACGACGCCGCGCGCGAACACTGGACCCTGCATTCCGCAAGCCAGGGCGTGTTCGGGATGAAAGGTCAGCTCGTCGACATCCTGAAGACCACACCGGACAAGGTCCGCGTGCTCACCGGCAATGTCGGCGGCTCCTTCGGCATGAAGGCGGCGGTCTATCCCGAATATGTCGCAACCCTGCATGCCGCGCGGGCGCTCGGCCGGCCGGTGAAATGGACCGACGAGCGCTCCGGCAGTTTCGTGTCCGATCATCATGGCCGCGATCACGAAGTGACCGGCGAACTCGCGCTCGACAAGGACGGGCGGTTTCTCGCGCTGCGAATCACGAGCTACGCCAATATGGGCGCGTTCCTGGCCACCGTCGGTCCGATCGCCGGCACCATGAATGCGGTGAAGAACGTCACCAGCGTCTACAGAACGCCGCTGCTGGAAGTCGCGGCGAAATGCGTGTTCACCAACACCACGCATGTGTCCGCCTATCGCGGCGCCGGACGCCCGGAAGGCAATTACTATATGGAGCGGCTGATCGATGCGGCGGCGGCGGAGACTGGCATCGACCGCCTCACGCTGCGCAAGCGCAATCACATCCGCCCCTCGCAAATCCCCTACGCGGCGTCTTCGGGCATGAAATACGACAGCGGCGATTTTCCCGCGATCTTCAAGGAGGCGGTGGAGGCCGCCGACGTGAAGGGGTTCGCCGCCCGCAAGCGCGAGAGCAGGAAGCGCGGCAAGCGGCGCGGGCTCGGCATCGGCTCCTATCTTGAAGTCACCGCGCCGCCGAACAAGGAAATGGGCGGCATCCGCTTCGAGGAGAATGGCGACGTCACCATCATCACCGGAACGCTCGATTACGGACAGGGCCACGCCACGCCCTTCGCGCAGGTATTGTCAGACAAGCTCGGCATTCCCTTCCAGCGCATCCGTCTCATCCAGGGCGATAGCGACGAACTGATTGCCGGCGGCGGCACCGGCGGCTCGCGCTCGATCACCGCCAGCGGCGCCGCGATCGTGGAAGCGGCGGCAAAAGTCATCGAACGCGGCAAGGCGATCGCCTCGCATGTGCTGGAGGCGTCTCCGGCCGATATCGAATTCGAGCAGGGCCGCTTCGTCATCGCCGGCACCGACCGCGCCATCGGCATCATGGAGCTTGCCGGCAAGATCCGCGGCGGCATCAATCTGCCCGACGGCGAACCGCAATCGCTCGACGTCATGCATGCCAGCGACGGCGTTCCCTCCGCCTTCCCGAATGGCTGCCATGTCGCGGAAGTGGAGATCGATCCGGATACCGGCGTGATCGAGATCGTGAAATATGCGTCGGTCAACGACTTCGGCAATCTCATCAATCCGCTGCTGGTGCGCGGCCAGGTGCATGGCGGCGTGCTGCAGGGCATCGGCCAGGTGCTGATGGAACAGGTCGCCTATGACGAGGACGGGCAGATCCTCTCCGGCTCGTTCATGGACTACGCCATGCCGCGCGCGCAGCATGCGCCCGACATCGAGTTCCTCAGTCATCCGGTTCCGGCGACCAGCAATCCGCTCGGCACCAAGGGCTGCGGCGAAGCCGGCTGCGCCGGCGCCCTCACCTCGGTGGCTGTCTCGTATACACAA
>JAEWCJ010000200.1 GCA_023390695.1 Pseudomonadota bacterium
CACCACGCGCGAGGATGCCGCCGGCGCCATCCTCTTCGCCTCGGAAAAGGCGACGCAGATGGCGCTGGAGGCGATCCAGACGCTCGGGGGCAACGGTTACATCAACGAATTTCCCGCCGGGCGGTTGCTGCGCGATGCCAAGCTGTACGAGATCGGCGCGGGCACGAGCGAAATCCGCCGCATGCTGATCGGGCGCGAGATCTTCGAGAAGACGAAGTGAGCCTGCTATGCGCGAACCGCTGCTGACGTATCGTGGCGCCGTCTATCCTTGGCACTGCGACCATATGGGGCACATGAACGTCATGTGGTATGTCGGCAAGTTCGACGAGGCCACCTGGAATCTGTTCGGAAGGCTCGGGCTCACGCCGCAATTCCTGCGCGACACGGGGCGCGGCATGGCGGCGGTCGAACAAAACATCGCCTACAAGAAAGAGCTGATGGCCGGCGATATCGTCACGGTGCATTCGGCCATTCTCGAGATCAAGGACAGGGTCATCCGTTTTGCGCACCAGATGCGCAGGACCGACAGCGACGAGGAGGTCGCGACGACGACCATCACCGCCGTGCATCTCGACACCAAGATGCGGCGGGCGACGCCGTTCCCGGCCGAGATCAGAACCCGCATCCAGGCACTCGCCACGCCCGCCGGCGGCTGATCGTCCATTGGCCGCAGGCCGGCAAGGCCCCATTAAGGGTCCATTGACCGAATCGGCCAATCCTTGCGGCATGGAACGCAAACCGGAATTGCGTCTGCGCCTGAAAGCAGACGGACGCATCGTCGAAATCCTGCCCGGCGGACAGGAGCGCGAGGTTTCGCGTTTGCAGGACTTCCCGCATTTCGGAAGCGCGAAAGTGACGCCTGCCGGCGGCGGCGATGCCGCCTATGCCCGCGCCATTCGCGCCGCCACGCATCTGACCCAGGCCGAATTCGCCGCCCGTATCGGCGTGCCGCTGGAAACCGTGCGCAACTGGGAGCAGGGCAAGCGTGCGCCGCGCGGACCCGCGCGGGCCCTGTTGCGGCTGATCGACCGTGCCCCGGATTTTGCTTTCGCGGTGCTGGCGCCATCGCAGCAGCAGGGCTGACCTGTCCGTCTCGCCAGTTGGCAGGGGCCTGCCGGCACGGCATGGTGGCGGCCTTTCTTGCAGCGTCGTTTTGAGGTGCCGATGGTTCCCCTGATCGAAGCGCATGGTGCACGCATCCCCGCGATCGGGCTCGGCACCATGACCCTCAAGGACGAGGTTTGCGTCGAGGCCGTCCGCACGGCCCTGCAGATCGGCTATCGTCATCTCGACACGGCCACCGCCTATGGCAACGAACGTGAGGTGGGTGAGGGGCTGCGCGCCTCCGCTATCCCGCGCGAGCAGGTCTTTGTGACCACCAAGGTCCGGCATCTCGATCTGAAGCCGGGCGACTTCGAGCGCGCCGTCGACAACAGTCTCAAGCTGCTCGGGCTTTCCAGCGTCGATCTGCTGCTGATCCACTGGCCCAGTCCGGAACTGCCGCTGTCCGCCTATATTCCGGCTTTGTGCAAGGCAAAACGTGCGGGCCAGACAAAACATATCGGCGTCGCCAATTTCACTCTTCAGCTTCTGGATGAAGCGCTGAGGATTGCGGATGAACCGCTGGTCAACAACCAGATCGAAGCGCATCCCATGCTCGATCAGAGCAGGATCATCGCCGCCTGCAAGCGGCACGGACTTTCCATCACCGCCTATTGCCCGATCGGCCGCGGCAAGGTGCCCGGCATGGAGGTGCTCGACCGCATCGGCGCTGCCTATGGCAAGAGCGGCGCGCAGGTCTCGCTGCGCTGGCTGGTCCAGCAGGGGCTGATCCCGATCCCGCGGACCGCCAGCCCGGACAAGCTGAAGCAGAATCTGAGCGTGTTCGATTTCACTCTGAGCGACGCCGAGATGGCGGAGATTGGACAGTTGAGGCGGCGCGACGGCCGCATCGTCAATCCGCCTCAGGCGCCAAAATGGGATGACTGACCGTGCAATATCTTGAAACCAAAGGTGCCCGTATTCCTGCCGTCGGTCTCGGGACCTGGGAATTGCGTGGCCGCGAATGTGCGCGGCTGGTGCAGCAGGCGATCAAGCTCGGCTACCGGCTTTTCGATACGGCGCAGATGTACGGCAATGAACGCGACGTGGGTGAGGGCGTCCGCGCCTCCGGCATCAAACGCGAGGAGGTCTTCGTCATCACCAAGGTGTCGCCCGAAAATCTGGCGCCGCGCGTTCTCGAACGCTCGGTCAAGGACAGCATCGGCCAGTTGCGCCTCGGCGAGATCGATCTCCTGCTGTTGCACTGGCCGAACAAGGACGTGCCGCTCGCGGACACCCTCGAGGCGCTGGTGAATGTGAAGCGCGACGGCCTGGTGCATCATATCGGCGTATCCAATTACACGGTCGCTCTGCTGGAGCAGGCCGACCGGCTTGCCGAGCACCGCCTGGTCTGCAACCAGATCGAGATGCATCCCTTCCTCGATCAGTCGAAGGTCGTCGCCGCCTGCCGCGCGCTCGACATGGCGGTGATCGCCTATTCGCCGATTGCGCGCGGCGGCGCCAAGCACGATGCCGTGCTTGAGCGCATCGGCAAGGCGCACGGCAAGAGCGCGGCGCAGGTGTCCCTGCGCTGGCTGGTGCAGCAGGGGATCGGCGCCATTCCGCGCACCGGCCGGGTCGAACGGCTGAGCGAGAATATCGACATTTTCGATTTCGAACTCACCGAGGCCGAGATGCAGCAGATCGGCGCGCTGGCGCGCCCCGACGGCCGGCTTGTCGACTGGGCCTGGTCGCCCCAATGGGACTGATGCGACATTGAGCACGTTCTCCGACAAGGCTCTGGTGCTGTTTTCCGGCGGACAGGATTCCACCGTCTGTCTCGCCTGGGCGCTGCAGCGGTTCGCGCAGGTGGAGACGATCGGCTTCGATTACGGCCAGCGCCATCGTGTCGAGCTCGATTTGCGGCCGCGCATCCGGCAGGCGGTGGCGGCGGTCGCTCCGGGCTGGTCCGAACGGCTCGGCGGGGATCACCTTATCCGGCTTGACGCGCTGGGCGAGGTCTCGGAAACCGCCCTGACGCGCGAGCTGGACATCGAAATGGCGGAAAGCGGCCTGCCGACGACATTCGTCCCCGGGCGCAATCTCGTTTTCTTCATGTTTGCCGGGGCCGTGGCCTACCGGCGGGGGGCCAAACATATAGTTGCAGGCATGTGCGAGACCGACTATTCGGGCTATCCCGACTGCCGGGACGACACGGTCAAGGCCGTCCAGCTCGCGCTGTCGCTCGGCATGGACCGCCGTTTTGTCCTCCATACACCGCTGATGTGGATCGACAAGGCGGAGACCTTTGCGCTGGCCCGCGAGCTCGGGGGGCAAGGGCTTCTCGATGTCATCGTCGAGGACACCCATAGCTGCTATCTCGGCGACCGCTCGCGGCGCCACGAGTGGGGCTATGGATGCGGCGAATGCCCGGCCTGCCGGTTGCGGACGGAGGGGTGGCGCAAGTTCACAAAAGGCTTCAAGGCGTGACGATGAAACTGGAAATGCGGCGCTGGATCGAAGGCCTGATTTTCTTCGGGCTGTTCTGTCTCACCGTGCCGGCCGCGAACTGGATGATCCTGAATATTGGTACGGTCTGCAAGCCGGCCGCTCCCTGCCTGATCCCGGTCGCGCCGGGCGTGATGGCGCCCTCGGGCGTGCTCATGATCGGCGCTTCGTTCGTGTTGCGCGATCTGGTGCAGCGGCGGCTGGGCGTTACCGCTTCGGTGATCGCCATTCTCATCGGCGCGGCCTTTTCCGGACTGTTCGCCCCGGTGGCGCTGGTGATGGCGTCCGCGACCGCCTTCCTGATTTCGGAACTGGTCGATCTCGCCGTCTATACGCCGCTGGCGCGGCGGCGCATGGTGATGGCCGTGGTGGCGTCGAGCGTGGTCGCGCTGATCGTGGATTCCGCGATTTTCCTGTGGCTGGCGTTCGGCTCGCTGGAATTTCTGGCCGGACAGGCGATCGGCAAGTCCTGGATGGTGCTGCTGTCGCTGCCGCTGGTCGTGTTCTTGCGCCGGCGCGACGAGAAAATCGGATTGTTGCCGGCCTGACGCGCGGCAGAGGCCGAGCGGGCTGCCGCGCACGGGACGGCAGTCCGGGCGTTCGGGGTGGGGACCATGCTGTTTCTGGTGTCGAAGCTGTTCGGCTTTTTCACGCTGCCTTCCAATCTGATTTTTCTGCTGATGCTTGCCGGCGTCCTGCTGACGGCGACGCGTTTCGTCAGGATCGGCCGAAGCATGATCCTCGGCGCGCTCGCATTGTTCGTGGTGTTCGGGTTTGGTCCCGGCGGCAATTGGCTGATGTATCCGCTTGAGCAGCGTTTTCCGAAATGGGACGCCGCGCGCGGTGCGCCGGACGGCATCATCGTGCTGGGCGGCAGCATTGGCCCCGAAAACTCGGCGGCGCATGGCGAGCCTGCGCTGAATGAATCGGCGGAGCGGCTGACCGTCGTCGCGGATCTGGCGAGGCGTTTCCCTGCGGTGCCCGTCGTGTTCAGCGGCGGCAACGCGAGCCTTATTTCGGGCAAGCCGAGCGAGGCGCAATTCGCGCGCGGCCTGTTCGAGAGTTTCGGAATAGCTTCCGACCGCATCCTGCTCGAGGGCGGCTCGCGGACGACGGCAGAGAACGCGGCGCATACCCGCGATCTCGTGCAGCCGAAACCCGGGTCGCGCTGGCTTCTGGTGACATCCGCGCATCACATGCCGCGCTCGGTCGGCGTGTTCCGGGGGGTGCATTTCCCGGTCGAGGCCTATCCGGTGGATTGGCGGGTCAAAGGGACGGAGGATCTGGTCTCGCCCTTCGTGAGCCTGGCGGGAGGCCTGGCCCGGACCGACGCCGCCGTGCATGAATGGCTCGGGCTCATCGTCTACCGGCTGGCGGGGCGTATCACCGAGATATTTCCGGGGCCGGTCGCGGCCGGTTCGTAACGCTATTGGTGCGGGATTCCGCGGCAAGGACAGTTCGGCCTCCGTGCAGCCACAATATAAATCGGCCCGTTTTACCGGGCGTTGACTCCCCCCGCGGCACGATGCGCTGCAGGAGAAGCAGCGGTGACACAGTGGTTTGCGGCAAGCGGCGCGGGCGCGCGCGGGCTTTGGGTGCTGATCGGAGCGCTGGTAGTCGCGGCCGGCGGCGCCGCCGGCGGGGCCGGGGGG
>JAEWCJ010000210.1 GCA_023390695.1 Pseudomonadota bacterium
TGTTCGGCCCGGTCGATCTCTTTCCGTTTTTCGGGCGGCGCCAGGGCAAAACGGCGGTGCTGGCCATGTTCCGCGAACTGATGACGGTGCTGCAATTGCGCCGCTGCGAACAGGACAGCCTGCTGACCGACGGCGAGAACGCGGCGGCCCTGGTGAAGATCAATGCGCTCGACATGAGCACCGGCCGCATCCTCAGCCTGCGGCTGGCCCAGTTCGCCACCTTCCGCGAGCACAAGCTGGTATCGTTGAAAGCAGTGTTCGACAGCTTTGATGTGGCCGAACAGGTCATGGGCCGCGAGATCGATCTGACGCGCGCGGCATAGAGCCGTCCGATCCGGGAAGTTGTGGATCACTGCAGATCCGGGGTGCCGGAATTTGCGCGCCAAATATCGATTGCCGCCGATTTCACGTCTCACCGATGGTATTTGGGGCCAAAATCGCCCCAATCGAGCCGTTCGCGCGACAATTTCGCGTGTCGCTATCGCGCTCTCTGCGACTCTGCCGCGGCATAGCGGCGCATCATGGAAGGAGCGTAACGCATGACGGCACTTCGAACCGACCGGCCGACGCCGGAACGGACCACCGCGGACAGACCGGCCGCCGAGCGTCCGGTGCCCGAAAGGCTGGGCGACCTCGCGCAGTCGTCGCCGGAATTCGAGGGCCAGATCCGTGAATTCATCCGCCGCGACGTCACCGCTCGCCGGCGCACGCGCGACGATGCGAACGATCCGGCCGTGGAAAGCGTGAATCTGCTGATCGAACGCGTCTCCGGACAGACCGTGACCGAGATCGAACGCGTGGTCGGCGAACTGAACAATATGCGCGACATGCTCCGCCGCGAGGGCGAGCGCGTCCAGCGTGAGCTCACCGGCTATGCAGGCCTCAGCCAGTCGGCAATGATGTCGATGAAGATCATCAGCGAGAGCCTGGCGCAGTGGAAACCGGGGGCGCTGACCACGCCAACCGACGCGAGCTGATCCAAGGGCACGGGCGGGACCACGCCGCGCCCGTGCCCTTTACCGGTTAATCGTTAAGTGCATAGCTGTTTAGTGGTGTTTATATACCACCACATTGACGGTAATTTTGTCTACACGACCGCCAAATACGTTCCACGGCTGTGGAACCTGTGAAGTTGAGTCGAGTAGGACTTGAATGACGCACTTACACCACAGCGAGAGCCCCGCTCCGCTCGCAGCTAGCCGTCCCGTGCTGTCGCCCTCGTTTCTGTTCATTGGCGCGGCGATTCTCGCCGTCATTCTGCTGCTGACCTTCCGGCTGCTGTCCGCCTGACTTGCGTGGCACCGACACCGGATGGCCAAACGGACCGGTAAGGTTTGATCAACAGCTTCGCCCAACAAACGCCATGTAGAGATGGTGGGGTCCCGCCCTTCAATTCATACCGCTGATCGGCTCCGATCGGTCGAACTGCAAGAGAAGCTGCATCATGTGTTGGCCGGTCGACGGACGCCGGGCTGTCCTGTGCGCAATCGCCATTCTGGCCGTTGCAGCGCAGCCCTTGCGCGCGCAATCGCCCGACACGCTGCCCTCTGACACGGACACGTTGCCGGTCGATCTCGATCAACTCGACCCCAGCATCGACTGGAACGTCCTCAGCAATCTCGACACCTCGCTGCTTGATATGGCGCCGGGCAAGACCGTGACCATTGTCGCCACCCCGCGCGAGACCAGCGCAAACTGGAAGCGTACCAACGCCCGTGACGGCTCCGCCGCCATCACCGTCAACCGATCGCTGCCGACCGCCTGGGACACCAAGATCGGCGTCGACTTCGGGCTGCCCGCCACGCCGTCGCCTTTGACGACGCCGGAACGCCTGCTGGCCGGCACATCCCCCGATCAATCGAGCGGCGTGGCCTGGGCGAAAACGACGGCTCCGGCGCTCAATCTCCCGCTCGGCTGGGACAGGGCCTCGCTCGATGCGCGCTTCGATCCGCTGCAGGACCAGAGCACATTCGGCACCCGCTTCAGCCGGTCTCTGCCGCTCGGCAATCAGATGTCGGTCACCATGGAAAGCGGTTTCGCGGTGACGCATGTGGGTTCGCAACCGCTGGTCGGCGATCCCTCGTCGGACCGGAGCGATAACGTGTTCGACACCGACCGGCTGGCGAAACTCAACTTCCTGGCGACCGGCACCAGTCTTGGCGCCGGCAGCAGGAAATCCAGTGCCGACGATGTCTGGCTGAACTCGCTCACCGCGGAACAGAAATTGTTCGGCGGCATCAGCGTGACCGGGACGGTCAGTGAAACGCTGGAAAAGCAGACGAGCAAAAGCCTGACGGCCGGATTCAAACGAACCTGGTGATAGCCGTCATTTCGCGTCGTCCCGCGTGACGACGTCAACGATCGTGCGGCTGGCCGGATCGACAATCAGCACCGACTGCGCCTGCTGCACCACCGCGAATTTGAAATCGCGCAATACGCCGACTTCGTCTTTCACGTGCACCGGCATCTCGTTCAGCATCCACGAATCCGGTACGGGCGTGCCCGGCGTCAGCGCCTGCCCCTCGGGCACCGGCTGCTGCCGCTCGCCCGAGGTGTTTTCATAGATCATCCGCCGCTGCGCCGGCGTCAAACCGATGCCCTTCATGCCGGGCGCCGCCTCGCCGGTCACGCCCGTTGTCTGCGCAGCCCCCGGTACGATGGGGACCACCAGAAGCGACACGGTGATAACACCGGCACGTATTGCTGCTGCTGTCCTTCCTGACATTCGTCGCCCTATTCGATGACTGAGACCACCACCGGCATGTTCGGATCGACAATCACGATCCTGTTGCCAAGCTTCGCGTATTTGTAAGGACCGACCCACGGCATCTGCTGCGCAATCGCATCCGGGATCGGTCTGGTTTCGATCGGTTGCGAAAGTTCGGTGCCCGGCTCCACCCGCAGATCGACCGTCTGGCCCTGCTCCGGCGCGAGCGCGTCGCGGATCTGCTGCTTCTGCTTGTCGGTGAAATTGAATGTGTGCGCCAGCGTCGGCAGATGGTCGCGTGCAAGCACGACCGGATCATGCGCGGCAGTATTTTGCGGCGACAGCAGCACCTTCCCGGCCAGCGAGGGCTGATCGTTGTTGTAGGGCCGTTCGACCGAGGCCATTCCGGTCGTGGACGGTACCGCTGCACCCGGACCCGGCTCGCCCTGCGCTATCGCCAAACTCGTTCCCGCCAACAATACGACCGCGGCAACGCACGGCCGGCCTGATCGGATGGACATGACAAACTCCATGCGCCCGGACTACCCCGCAGGGGCAACGCACAATGTCGCGAAAAGGTTCGGCGGAGAAATTGGCGTGCGTGCGGCAGCGACGTGCGCGGCGGCGCGAAAATCACATGATCGTGTAGGTGCCCGACATCATGCCGACAGGTTGCGCATCGGCAACGCTGGTCAGGGTCACGCGCGCGAAGATGATGCTCGGACCGGTGCCGGCGACGCGCGCCTCCGCCAGCACGTCGCATCTTACCGGCCGCAGAAACTGCATCGTGTGGTCGATGGCGCCGATCGGACGATAGCCGTGCCACGCGGCGGCGCAGGCGAACATCATCGCAGTATCGGCCAGCGCCGTCAGCGCCGGCGCGCCGACGCTATCCCGTTCCCGGCACAGCTTGCCTGAATAGGGCAGACGCAGCACGGCGCGCGGCTGCCAGTCGCCGCCGGCTCCCGCCGGCCGTACGGACTCGATCGCCTCGATCAGCAATCCGAGATCCTGGATCCAGGGCGCGACTGCGTTCAGCATCAGGCGGCTGGCCGCCTGCAGCCCGAAACTGCCCTGTGCCGGAGCAAGTCGGATGGCCTGCGCCACCATGCCGTCGACCCCTGTCAATCCGCGTGCCGGCACGCGAATCACCCTGCACAAAGCTTATGCGCTGTAAGACCGCACGCCAGCGGCCGAGAATCGCTTATGGATTCGGAGCGTCAGAAATCTGTGCACAGCCGGCCTCCGGTGTGGCGGCGTTGGCGCAGCACGCGTGTTTCTGCGTCGCGGTCTTGACCGCGGCCACGGCGCGCGGCACGGTCTCGCTCAGGACGGGGATTTGAACATGTTTGGTCGTCATTCGCGCATCGCAATCTTGCTGGTGGCGGGGCTGTTTGCGGCCTGCCTGGACAGCATTCCCGCGCGCGCCGCCAACTGGTTCGAAATGAATTTCTGGCTGAGCGGCCCGCGTTATTCCGGCAAGCTGCCGGCCTGCGAAGACCCGATGGCGCTGGCCCATATCCAGCACGGCTTCGCCACCAAGGAGCGCCGGTTCTGGTATTCCGGACTTGAGCTGGTCGCCTTCGACCGCATCCGCGAGTCCGGCTATCGGCCCTGGGCTTCCGACACCATTCCGCGCCGCTTCTGCTCCGGCCGGGTGCAGGCCTCCGATGGCGTCTGGCGACCGTTCCACTATCTCATCGGCGAGGATCTCGGGCTGATCGGCGCGACTTGGGGGGTGGAATGGTGCGTGGTCGGCCTCGACCGCAACTGGGCCAACAGCCCGGTCTGCCGCATGGCGCAGCCGTAAGGCCGATTTGATCACGATCCATTTTTCTTTTGTTCTTGTCTTGTTCCATACGGCAGCCTAAGCTTCCGGCCCTGCGCAACGCGTATCGAGGGGGGAGCATCATGTTCCACGCAGCCTATCTCCACGTTGCCTACCGCCTGGCCGCCGCCGCGGCCTTCCTCGTCATCCTCTCCATCTCCGCCTTCCCGCAGGACAGCGCCGCACCGGCGCAAGCCGGACCGCACCTGGCGCAGCGCGCCGCCGAGACACGCCCCGCGCTGCATGGCGTCTCCAGCCGCAACACTCCCGGCGATTTCGACTTCTATGTTCTGGCGCTGTCCTGGTCGCCGTCGTTCTGCGAAGCCGCGCAGGAGCGCAATCCGGAGCGGACCCCGCAGCAGCAATGCGGCGCACGCCCCTATGCCTTCGTGGTGCACGGCCTCTGGCCGCAGCACGAAACCGGCTTCCCGCGCGACTGCCGGGTGCCGGCCCCGCGCCTCAACCGCAACATCGTCAACGGCATGCTCGACATCATGCCGAGCCCGCGGCTGGTGTTTAACCAGTGGGACCGGCACGGTACCTGTTCCGGCCTCAACGCCGAGCGTTATTTCGAGAATGTGCGCAAGGCGCGCGAACAGACGGTCATCCCGCCGCAATACCAGCAGGTGAAGTCCTATCTCACGGTCACGCCGGATGAGGTGGAGCAGGCCTTTGTCGCCGCCAATCCCGGCCTGTCGCGCGCCGCCATCGCGGTGACCTGCGATCATCGCCGCCTGACCGAAGTGCGCATCTGCATGACCAAGGATCTGCGCTTTCGCGACTGCGCCGAAGTCGAACGCCGCGCCTGCCGGCGCGACAAGCTGGTGATGCCGCCGGTGCGCGGCGGCTGAACCGGATGGCCTATCGTTGTCGTTTGATCCGGGCCCTGGAGGGCCGCGCTGCCGTGACACCGCGCCCGTCATGAATTATCGCCACGCCTTTCACGCCGGAAACTTCGCCGATGTGGTCAAGCATGCGGTGCTGGCGCGCATCGTGCACTACATGCAGCAGAAGGATGCGCCGCTCCGCATCATCGACACGCATGCCGGCGGCGGGCTGTACGACCTGCAGGGCAACGAAGCCAGCCGCAGCGGCGAATGGCGCGAGGGCATTGCCCGCATTCTCGATGCCGACCTCGATCCGGCGGCGCGCGAACTGATCGCGCCCTATCTCGACACCGTGCGCAGCTTCAATCCGGGCGGCCGCCTGACCGCCTATCCCGGTTCGCCGGTGCTGCTGCGGACCTGGCTGCGCCGCGACGACCGCCTGATCGCCTGCGAGCTCGAGCCCGCCGCGCTTGGCGCCCTGCACCGGGCACTGCGCGGCGACCACCGCTGCAAGGCCATCGAAATCGATGGCTGGACCGCCCTCTCCGCCTATATCCCGCCGCGCGAGCGGCGCGGTCTGGTGCTGATCGATCCGCCCTTCGAGCAGCCCAACGAGTATCTGCGGCTGGCCGCCGCGCTCGGCGAAGCCTGGCGCAAATGGCCGACCGGCAGCTATCTCGCCTGGTATCCGGTCAAGGATCCAAAAGAGGTAGGCAGCTTCATCAAGAAAATGCTGCAGCACGGCATCGACAAGATGCTGCGCCTCGAACTCATTGTTGCAGCGCCCACAGAAACCACGCGCCTGCGCGGCACCGGCCTGATCGCGATCAATCCGCCCTGGACGCTGGCGCGCGAGATGAAGGTTCTGCTGCCGGCGCTGGCGCAGATCTTTGCACCGGTGGGCAAGGGCACGACCATTGTCGAACCCTTTTCATCACAAAGTCGCTAGCTCCGCCGTCACAACCCCTTTCCAGCAAGCCTGCGTTGGTGTTGACTTGTCGCACTGGCTGACGTTCCGCCTCCTTTAAGGGGGGCCGGCGGAGTGACTGAGGCCGTGAAAGGCTGACGCTTTCCCCGACTGTGAATGTTAGGCGGAGCCACCGCGCCGTGGGGGCCGGTGGCTTGGCAATTGCGGGAAGGGGATTCCTCAATGGCTCAAGCAGGGACCGTCAAGTTTTTCAATGGCGAGCGCGGCTACGGCTTTATCAAGCCGGACGATGGCGGACGCGATGTGTTCGTTCACATCACAGCCGTCGAGCAAGCTGGATTGAAGTCACTGACGGAGGGTCAACGTATCACCTTCGATGTCGAGCCCGATAAAAAGGGCAAGGGACCGAAGGCCGTCAATCTGGTCATCACCGGCTGACGCCGGAATGCACGATTGACATTCATGCTCTGGGAGTAAACAGCGGGCGCCGCCCCGCCCCCCGCCCCGCCCGTTTGGGCGG
>JAEWCJ010000324.1 GCA_023390695.1 Pseudomonadota bacterium
GGCCAAGCCCCGGCTTGTGGTTATCGGTGGCGGCCCTGGCGGCGCAACAATCGCGAAGTACGCCGCCCGCGACTCGCAGGGGGCGATCAATGTCACGCTCGTAGAGCCCTCAAAACAATTCGTCACCTGCTTCCATTCCAATCTTTATCTGGGCGATTTCCGTCCGCTTGATTCCATCACCCAGTCCTATGCGGGGCTGGCCAAATATGGCGTCAATGTCGTGCACGAAGCGGCGGCGGCGATCAACCGCGACGCCAAAACGGTGCGCCTCGCGAGCGGTACGACGCTTCCCTATGATCGTCTCGCCATCGCGCCCGGCATCGATATCAAGTTCGATTCCGTGCCCGGCTATTCCGAAGCGGCGAGCGAAATCATGCCGCATGCCTGGAAAGCAGGGCCGCAGACCCAGTTGCTGAAGAAGCAGCTCGATGCGCTCAAGGACGGCGACCTCATCGTCATGGTCGCGCCGCCCAACCCGTATCGCTGTCCGCCCGGGCCGTATGAGCGCGTGTCCATGATGGCGCATGTGCTGAAGGCGAAAGGGCACACGAAATCCAGGATCGTCATTGTCGATCCGAAGCCGAATTTCTCGAAACAGGGTCTATTCGTCGAGGGATGGGAAAAACATTACCCCGGCATGGTCGAGTGGCAGGACCCGAAGATGCATGGCGGCATCAAGTCGGTCGACGCCAAGACGATGACGGTGAAAACGGACCTCGCCGAATACAAGGCGCAGCTCGTCAACGTGATCCCGGCTCAGACGGCCGGCAAGATCGCGCGCGATGCCGACCTCGTCAACGAGAGCGGCTTCTGCCCGATCAATCCGGAAAACATGAAGTCGGCCAAGGACGCCAATATCTATGTCGTCGGCGACGCCAGCATTGCAGGCGACATGCCGAAATCCGCCTTCTCCGCCAACAGTCAGGCCAAGGTGGCGGCGCTGATGATCCGCGGTGAACTGTCCGGCGCCAAGACTTTTCCGGCACGTTACACCAACACCTGCTGGAGCCTGATCGAGACCGACGACACGGTGAAGGTCGGCGGCCGCTACGAAGCGAAGGACGGCAAGATCGCGGCCGTCGAGACTTTCATTTCGAAGACTGGCGAGCCGGCGGATCTGCGCAAGCAGACCCAGGTCGAGAATATGGGCTGGTACTCCGGCATCATCGCGGACATTTTCTCCTGATGCGGGATTGTTCGCGCATGGCAAACGAGACGATGGAGGCTTCGCGCCTCCATCGCCGCGCTGTTCTGACCGGGCTTGGCGCTGCGCTTGCGGCACCGGTCCTGCCGCATCGATCCGCTGCTGCGGCAGCGCCGGCGCGTCACACGCTGGGCGCCATCGAAATCATGGTCGTGAGCGATGGGACGCTCTCGGTTCCGCTGTCGTTCTCGCTGCCCGCGACGCCGGCCGCTGAGGTCGATGCCCTGCTGGCCGCGCATAAGTTGCCGGCGGACGGAACCGTGCAGACCAATGTGACGCTGGTGAAGACCGGCGATCAGCTCATCCTGATCGATGCCGGATCGGGGCCGAAATTCCAGCAGAGCGCCGGAAAGCTGTCGGAGAATCTCGAGACGGCGGGGATCGATCCTGACAAGATCACCAAGGTCGTATTCACGCACGGCCACGCCGATCATCTCTGGGGAGCGATCGACGATTTCGACGATGGTGAGCGGTTCCCGAATGCGAGTTACGTCGTTTCCGCCGACGAATGGGATTTCTGGACCCATCCGGACACCCCCTCGAAAGTGCCAGACTGGCTGAAGGGCATGGCCCTCGGTAGCGCCCGCATTCTCAAACAGATTGAGAAAAAGATTGAGCGTCGTAAGGACGGCGACAGTGTTGCCCCCGGGCTGACTTATGTCGCAACGCCCGGTCACACGCCGGGTCATATGGCCGTGATGGTCGAAAGCGGCAAGGAACGCCTGCTCGTCGGCGGAGACGTGCTCGCCAACAACGCGATCTCATTTGCCAAGCCCGAATGGCCTATCGGCAGCGATTTCGATCGCGACCAGGCAGTCAAGACGCGCAAGCGCCTGCTGGACCTGTTGGCGTCCGAGCGCGTTCCGCTGATCGGATTCCATCTGATGTGGCCCGGCCAGGGCATGGTTGAGCGCAACGGCGCCGCGTACCGGTTCGTTCCGGCCTAGATCTCAGCAAAAGAAAGTCTCATCAAAATTGAGCCTTGGCGAATGCTTCACGCTGTGATGCTCTCGCACGCGTGGGCTACGCCGCATGGCACGGCAGGCGATCGGACGAGGACAGGGATTGATCTGCGATGCTGCGGAGTCTGTTTGCATTGCGATGAGATTTCCTCTGGATGAGATGAGAAACAAGCAGCGCCGCAAGCATCGACCTCTGCTGATCGTGTCGTGCTGATGACGGGTAATCACGAGGCAGTGATTCTTTAGGTGGCAATCCGTTGAGATTGATCTGCAGTCACCGAGAAACGCGCTTGGAATCAAGCGGATGAAAAATCACCGACGTCGCCGAGAAATGTGCTTATGGGCCATAATTAATTCAGGCAATTGACCTTTCATCAAAAAAACAAAAAAATAGCGAAAATGTGCAGAAGATATGAGGGGTTGTTATTGGGAATGCACGGGCCCCTTCGGTCCGCGATCATGGACTAGTTAGCCGCAATATACGGAATGCTGTTTAAGGTAAGTCCGCCAAGAGGGACTGCCATGCGAGATGTGGCGTTGAGTGTGTCTGTGCGAGGATCCCAAGACTTCAACGGTCTTGTCTGCTTGGACAGCGACACTCGCGATTATTGGTCGCTCTCGGTCACCGAAATTCCCTGCATCCCTGCCCCGACAAATCGCTGCCGGAAAACGCGCGGAGGAGCGCGCCCGTTCGGTATGGCTCGCATCAACGGGCCTTTGGTTGTGTCTCCAGATAAACAGGGCTCAAGACAACGAATGCAGATGCTATGGCGAATGCGCCGCAGATCAATAGTGGCGAAATAGAAATCACAGAGGGATCGGAGAATCCCGAAGCTGCTGCAAGCCGATGGCGCCTGGGAGGCCAGAATAATGACGACGCGCATGCATGGCGCGTCGCGGGCGACGACGACCAACCTTCTCCCGCGACGGAAAAGTCAGAAGGACGACAAGCTGCTGCGAATTGCGGATGTCGATGATCCGCCACTCAAGGCGGCGGAAACCGAAATAATCGTAGTCGTGGATCAGCGGATTCTGTTTCGCGATTGCCTGGCGCGATGCCTCAGGTCGGCCCATCAGAATTGCGTCGTTCTGGCCTTTACCAGCGTCGGGGAATGGCTGAAGGTGGCTGCGGAGCATCCGGCTCCCGCCGTGATTCTGCTTTGCGTGCAGGATCGCAGGCCCGCCGATTCTCAGATCGGCAACGAGCTGTCCGTGCTGGCGGGGCATGGCATCAATGTTCCCATCGTCATCATTTCTGATGCCGAGGATATGAACCACGTGGTCGCCGCGCTGGAGAACGGCGCGCGCGGTTATATCCCGACAAGCGTCTCGCTTGATGTCGCCGTCGAGGCCATGCGTCTTGTGGAGGCCGGCGGCACGTTCGCGCCGGCCAGCACGATGATTTCCTGGAAGCGTACGGAAGAATCCGGCCATCATGGCCATAACGGGCATCTGAAGGAGCTGTTCACCGCGCGGCAGGTGGCCGTGCTGAGCGTGCTGCGGCAGGGCAAGGCCAACAAGCGTATCGCTCACGAGCTGAACATGCGCGAAGGCACGGTGAAGGTGCATATCCGCAATATCATGAAGAAGCTGAAAGCGAAGAACCGGACAGAGGTCGCCATCCTGGCCTATGAACTTTTCTCCGAGGAGGATGAGGACTGACCGGCATCAGATTCCGCAATGCGTGGTGCTGATCCGGCGTCTGCGGCGCCAGCTATCCGCAGGTTGCGCAGCGATGTGCATTGGTAGGTACAGGCCGAGCCCGGCGCCCCTTCCTTGATCGCTCCAGCACACATTCCGCACCAATCCGTGAGCTGCAATATTGCGCCGGAGCGCCTCCCAAAAAGGATGCGACCGGCTCCGGGGGGAGGGAGCCGGTCGCGCAATCTCGGCCACGGGGATGGGGGCAAGGAGACGACCGAGACTGCTATTCCGTTCCTAGATTTTCGACGAGAGCCGCGCCGGCGGTTGCCGTGTCGGTGCCGCTCAACCGGATATTGGCTCCCATCACAATGTTCAGCGTAAACACCTCGTTGGTTGCGATGACATTGGCTGTCAGAGGCTGGCCGTCGCCGGGCGCGGCGCCAGTCCGCAGCGTCTGATCGTCGAATTCTGCATTGCAGTGCCTGTCGCGAGGGGCCCGTCCAGCGGTCAGTCGACGCTCCTGATGCTTGTTCCTGTCCAACATGACACCGCTCCCGTTTCTGTCAGGAGCATCGTGTCTTGTAAGTTTTCGCTGATCTTCTGCGTCTGCGATCACAAACTCGGCGCGATACGTCTGACGGGTTGCACTCATTTGTTCCGGGCTGTCCGCAGGTTGTAAGGAGCCTGCTCAGCTCGATGTCGGCTTTGCTGTTGCGGTGTGCCTCTCTTTCCCTGCCACTCACAACCATCACATGCGTGCGGATAAAACGCTCGCGCATCTGCGCGCGACTGCCTAGAGGCGCATTCGGTCATGGCATCGCCCGTTGGCGGTAGTGTGCTCTCGGCAGAAAGGAGGGGTAGCGTGGCGATCGAGCGGTGGCGTTACACCTTGCGACTAGCGCCTGAAAGCTGCCGGTGAATGCTGCCGAAGATAAGAGGACGACGCGTTTGCAGAGATCGCTGTCAGGACAGAGCCATGCTTTCGATTGCGCGCAAGCGGTTTTGGGCAATCGCAAGATCCGGCGCAAGCCTGGCGGCTTCACGATAGGCGTCAGCCGCTTCGGCGAGCCTTTGGCTGGATTCAAGCGAACGGGCGAGCCGGAGCCAGCCTTTCTCGGAATCGGGCTTGATCGCTACCAGAGCGCGGAAGAGCTCGATGGCGGCGGCATGCTTGTCGGCCGCGGCCTTTAACTGGCCGAGACAATAGAGCGCGTCGCTGCAGGCGGGATCGGTTGCGAGGATCTGGCGATAGGCTCGTTCGGCCGGAACCAGGCGGCCAGACTGGTGCATCTGGGTGGCGCGTCGCAAAGCATCTGGAACGGTTTTCAACTCCAGCTTATCTTCGATGCCGCCTCGGTCCCTGTTGTCGATGAGCATGCAGGCGATGCGGCGCTCGTCTCCGCCGAACGAATATTTGTAAGGCTCGTTTCCGCGCAGGAAATCATAAGTCTTGTATCCGTTCTGGATTGCATGGCGGATGCTGTAGGCATGCAATACGAGTCCGGGCGGCGGGTTGTCAAAGCTTTCATCACGTCCGCCCATGTAGAAGAGGAGGGACTTCTTCCGCGTGTCGATGAAGCTTGCGACCGCCCCCATGGGCACGTCCTTCCTCCAGAGGATGAGCAGGAGCAAGTTGCCGATGTCGCAATTGCGCTTCAGCATCTGGGATCCCGATTTGAGAAGGGCGCCGAGCCGGTCTCCCTTTCTGTGACCCCATTTTCTCGCCCAGAAATCGAGCAGGATGTTCAGGTCGCGCCCGACGCTGACGGCATCGGAGCGGGTGATGCGAAGGTCGTCGCTGGTGTCGACCTGTCGCAGCAGGCGACGGAGCTTCTGGCGCGTGTTGGCGCTGAGCCGGCGCAAATAGACGTCCCAATCGTCCGGCAGGCTTACGGAGGCACAGGCGCAATTGTCGACATTTTCCGGCTTGATGATGCGCTCTTCGGCCCTGATGCGAAATCTGCTTGCAGGAAATCCCTCAAGGAACAAGCGCAGTCGCGCTTCGGTGGTTCTGATGTTCTCGAGGTGCAGCCGTGTCCAGTGCAGCTTGCGGATATGCGCGGCGAAGGCGGGAATGGCGCGATGGTCGTATCCGGGGCTGCAGATAAAGCCCGTATAGTCCGCCAGATAATTCCCGGCCATGTTGAGTTCGTTGAAGAGATATCCGTCCTTCCCTTCTTTCAGGCTCACTCTCAGTGGGAAAAAGGCGACGCAGGGCTCCGAGTCCGATGGCCTGGCCGCGAGCACGAGCCATTGATTGCGCAGCATCGGAAGCCATTGCGCGAGCCATGACCATGACAGAAAGAATTGTGCGTCCGGATCGCTGTCATAGACACGCTCCCAGGCATCGCGGCTTTCGGCGAAAGCCTGGATCGTATCGATGACGTGAATGTGCACGGCGCTCTCCGGTCTGCGGAACAGGACGTGACGTGTCGCGACGCTGCGTAAGTATGTCCGGCCGTCCTGCGGCGTTTGGGAGCGCATTGTAGCAAATCCGCAAGCACGCAATGCCGGCTGGCATTACCTCGTAGGTTTTACCGAGAAGGACGTAGCCGAGGCCTGCACCGTCTGCGCTATTCGCTCGCCGGCGCAAGCGGGGAGGCGGTGGTTTCGGCCTGTCGTGCGAGTTCGAGTTGCTGCTGCAGAAGCGGGAGGAAATGCCAGATGTCGCGGTTGAGGCGCTTCAGTTCCTGCGTGGCCTCGATCATTTCGCTGATGCGATGGTCGTCCATGGGACGCACTTCGCCCAGTTGCAGCCGTTTTCGCGTTTCGACGATCTTGATGGAATGCGTGTGAGTGATCTCGCCGCGGTCGTCGACCAGATACATGCAGTGGTTGAACTCGTTGCGGATGCGGGTGCACTCATTGAACCGCTCGATCAGACTGGTGAGCGTCCTGTCGGTATCGCGATCGTGGATCTGGACCTTGGCGAGGCGCTGGATGAGATCGAGGCGCGCGCGGGTGGTATTCAGGGTGGCAAAGACGATGGCGGCGGAGGTTTGGTCGGTTTTCAGCAGCAGCATCAGCAGATAGATGAAGAGGCTTTCGTTGTTCGACCAGCTAAAGACGAGATTGCCGATCAGCGCCAGAATGGACGTGCGGTGACCTGCGGATTGGGGAGCGACGGCCTCGATTGCCTCGAAATCGGGCATCGGCGGAAGCTGACCGGGCATCCCTGAATCCCCTTACTGTGGTTGGGGCAGTCTGCGCCGTCTGGAAATGGTGCTCAGGCGGACGAGACGACGGCCAAATCTGCGTTGGCCCCGGATCGGTGTGTCATGCTCTAGCAGAACAATCTTGGAAACAAGTGGTTGCCGTCGGGGCGGTGCGACGCGGAAGCACGGCGCGGCGGGCCTTGCCGCCGGCCGTGCCGCAAGCATCGGCAGAAATTGCTGGTCTCGGCGCTGCGTTCAGCCCTGCGACGGCGGCTCGCCGGCCCAGGCCCGCGCGATCAGATCGCGAATGGCGTTGCGCTCGATCGGACGCGGATTCCAGTATGGGTTCTGCACCGCGATATCGGCGGCGCGCTCGATGCCGTCTTCCGGCATGCCGAGCGATTTCAGGCTGCGCGGTGCGCCGAGCTTGCCGGACAATTCAAAGAGGGCGAGCGCGGCATTCCTGCCGCCCAGCGCTTTGGCGATACGGTCCGCCGCCTCCGGCGCGGCCGCGGCGTTGTAGGCGAAAGCATGCGGCAGCACGACCGTGTGCGTCTCCGCGTGCGGCAGGTCGAAGGAGCCGCCCAGCACGTGACAGAGCTTGTGGTGCAGCGCCATCCCGACCGAACCGAGACACATGCCGCACAGCCACGCCCCATAAAGTGCATCGGATCGGGCGTCGCGGTCCTGCGGATTGGCGACGATGACCGGCAGGGCGCGGCCGAGCGCGCGGATCGCTTCTTCGGCCATCAGCGACATGATCGGGTTGCGGTCCTGCGCATAAAGGGCTTCCACGGCATGCGCGATCGCGTTCATGCCGGACGTGGCCGAAAGCTTGGCGGGCAGGGTCAGCGTCAGATCGACGTCATAGATCACCACCTCCGGCAGAACTTTCAATGTCCGCTGGGTGGTTTTGGCGCCGTCCTTGGTTTCGCCGATGATCGGCGTCATTTCCGAGCCGGCATAGGTCGTTGGAATGACGAACTGGGTGAGGTCGGTGCGCAGGGCGATTGCCTTGCCGAGGCCGGTGGTCGAGCCGCCGCCCACTGCAACCGTGCAGTCGGCCTTGAGGTCTTCGGCCTTGCGCAACGCCCGTTCGGTCACGTCGACCGGCGTATGCATCGCCGCCTCGGCAAAGACGCCGACCGCAAGGCCGCCAAGGGAGCCGGCAAGCTCTTCCGCCGAAGCCTTCTGCTCCGGCGTGCCGAGAACCAGGGCACGGCTGCATTTGGCCAGTTCGATCTCGGATTTGAGCTGATTGCGGGTGCCGCTGCCGAACAGGACGCGGGCGGGAAGGCCGTTATAGACAAAGGAATGCATGCGCGATCTCTGAATCCTTGCGGGAAACCGGGCCGGTATTCCGGGGCAGCGTTCCGGCATTACGGCCGATGGTCTGTCGACGGCGGGTAGTGATAGCGGAATTTCGGTCCGCTGCAACACGCGGTCCGGTTCAGCCCTGCGGCCTCCGGCATCAGGCCGGATCAGTAGTGCGGCGGGGGCGGTTCCGGCTGGCCGGTCGGGCGGTTGCTTTCGACCTCCTGAACGCGGTCGCGCAGTTGATTGGCAAGCCGCTTGAGCATGTCGATTTCCTTCCATTGCGCGGTGGTGATCGTGTTGAGGTCCTCGATCACCTGGTCCTGATGGGCGAGCCGGATTTCCAGCGCCTCGATGCGTGCGAGAAGGGCCGCGTTGTCACTCATCGCCGCCTCCCTGCGCATTGTCGGCCTTGGATCGCTCGACAAGACCGTGCGCGAGTGTCACGCGCTCGTCGAACACGAAGCATTCACCGTTCCAGCGGCTTTGCCCGGAGGGAATATCCTCGAGATATTTCAGGATGCCGCCTTTCAAATGATAGACTTCGGAAAAGCCACGCGCGAGCAGATAGGAGCTGGCCTTCTCGCAGCGAATGCCGCCGGTGCAGAACATGGCGACTTTGGGATGCCGCGCCGGATCGAGCGCGCGGTCGACGAAATCGCGGAATTCGCTGAAGCGTTCGATCTTCGGATCGACCGCGCCCTCGAAGGTGCCCATCTCGACTTCGAACTGGTTGCGGGTGTCGATGAGCACGACGTCCGGCGCCGCGATCAGATCATTCCATGCGGCGGCGTCGACATAGGTGCCGACCATTTGCGTCGGATCGGCGCGCCGGTCGCCGAATGTCACGATCTCTTTCTTCAGGCGGACCTTCATCCGCTGGAAAGGCATCTTCTCTGCCGTCGAGAATTTAAGCTCGAGATTGTCCAGCCGGCCGCCGAACATCGAACCGTTGCGCAGTTCTTCGACCAGCGCATCGATCCCGTCCCCGGTGCCGGCCACGGTCCCGTTGATCCCCTCGGCAGCCAGCAGCAACGTGCCCTTCAGCGCGAGGCCGTTGCATAAGGCAAGCAATGGCGCCCGGATATCGCGGAAATCCGGGAGCGCGATGAATTGATAGAGAGCGGCAACCTTGTACGTCATCGCCGGGGTTTAGCAGCAAGCGCGCCGGCGGGAAACCGGCGCTCTGACACTCAGGAGGTTTTTGCGATGGCTTCGATCTTGTCGAGCCCGCCGACCTTGGGGGCGAGGCTGGTCCAGACGCCGCGCGCGCCCTTTTCCCAGGCGGGCCGATCCTCGATGGCGACGGTCTTGCCGCCGGCCGCCGCCGCCTTCTGCATCGATATCTTTTCGTCCTCGACGATGAGTTGGTCGAAATAC
>JAEWCJ010000008.1 GCA_023390695.1 Pseudomonadota bacterium
ATTCGAGACTTCGCGTGACGCCGCCCTGATCTCGGTCATTACCGCCGACATGTTGTCGAGCAGGTCATTGACGCCGCCGCATAGGGATTCCAGTTCGCCGGTCTTGCCCACCATCGGAATGCGTTGCGTAAGGTCCTTGTTCTTGGCGGCCGTGATCACGTCGCGCGCCTGTTCGACCGCCATACGCATCGGCGTGATGTCGGTGGCGAATTTGACCACCTTGAACGGCCGCCCGGCGGCATCGAGGATCGGATTGTAGCTCGCCTGAATCCAGACCTCCTTGCCACCCTTGCCGATGCGCTTGTATTGCCCGGCATCGAATTCACCGCGATTGAATTTTTCCCAGAACGCCTTGTAGTCTTGGCTCTGCGCATAATCCGCGGCGACAAACATGCTGTGATGCCGGCCGCGGATTTCCTCCAATGTGTAACCGAGCGTCTTCAGGAAATTGGCGTTTGCATGAACGACCTTGCCATCGAGCGTGAACTCGATGATGGCCTGCACCTTGTCGATCGCCGCCAGCATCCCCTCGTTGAGCCGGGCGGAGCTGACATCCTTCCACTCCAGAATATTGCCCGCATAATTGCCCTTCCGGTCAAACAACGCGGTGACATGGAGCGAGATCTTCAGACTTCCGACCGTCATCTCGGTCTTGATCGGCAAGCGTGACGGGTCCGCCAAGAGCTTACGCTGGTGCTGCGGGTTCTTGTGAAATCCGTCGATGCAAGTGCCGACGATTTTGGCGGGATCGAAATCCGGCCACATCTTGCGAAACTCCGCGATATTGCCAGTCAGCAATTCCCGGGTCGGCTGGTTCACATAAGTGACGATAAAATCACGATCGACCAGCATCACCGCGGAGGTGATGTTCTCCGCAATCTGCCCTTTCGCGAATTGAACCCTCGCGGATTCCTTTCCATTCTCGCCAGCACCCGAACCTCTGAGCCAAGCCATGACAGCCTCCGTTCCCTGAGACGACGCATGGGGCAGTTCGACTAAACTTTGCGCAATGTGAAAGAACTAACGCACTTTCGCAGCGCGGAAGCCGCGCTGCGCATGCTGCGTGATGTGATTGTCCCCGACCATCCGCCCCAAAGGACAGCCGCAACCCTTCCCGCAAAACCGTCCATCGCATTCCCATTGCGGCGGACCGACGCAGGCTAGAGGCAGAGCTTTCCAACGTGGTTAACAGCATCTCACAAAGAGCTGATACGACGGCAAAATCATCTCAATCCACGTTCTCGCCATTTGATATTGATGTGGGTTGATAGTTACAAATGAGAAGAAGGGGTCTTTTTGCTCGCAAATGAGTAATTTGCCGCGGCCCTTTTGTGCAATTTAAGACGATTTATCGAGAACGAGTGCGGGGGCCACGCGACGAGCTGAAAACAAAGAAATGAAATTCGATAGGCTGGAAAAATCCCCCTGCTCTGCTTGTCCCCTTCGAGGATACGCACTTTGCGGCGCTCTGATGCAAATGCAGACCGACAAGGGGCTGCGTCAGGCTCATCACACCATGCCGGCACGGCAAAACATCTACGTGGCCGGCGAACCCAGCGATAACGTCGTTGTCATCTGCGAAGGCTGGGCGGCACGCGTCATGCGACTCTCGGACGGGCGGCGGCAGATCCTGTCCTACCTGCTGCCCGGCGACATCGTTTCAACCGACTCCCTGTTTCGCGACAGCCACAATTATTACGTCCAGTCACTCACGACCGTTCGCTATTCCAAGATCAAGCGGTCTGACGTTTTCGAAAGACTGAAGCACGGCGACGCCTTGCTGGAGCTCTTCGGCGGGATGATCTGCAGCGAGAAGGATGAAGCCGATGAACTGCTCGCCGATGTTGGGCAGCGCGTGGCCGAAGAGCGGATCGCCAGGCTGATCCTGCGCCTGATCCGACGGCTGGCGGCACGCGGCCTTGTTTCGGACAGAACCGTCTCCTTTCCGCTGCGACAGCAGCATATCGCAGATACGGTGGGGCTGACGGCGGTCCATGTCAGCCGCATCATCAGCGCCCTACGCAAGCAGGAAGTGGTCGACATCTCGCGCGGGTCGCTGCAGGTGATCGACCCGGCCCGGTTCCTGAGCCTGGCGGGATTCCGCGCGCGCGACTGGAACAGTCTGCTTGCGGATTGATGCGTCACCTCTCTTGCCGGATGACGCCGGCGACCATCCGTGCCAAGCTGGCGCATGCCACGCTATTTCTTCAACACCCGCATCGGCGGCACCCTGATTCCCGATCCTGAGGGCGCGGAGCTACGCGATCCGGATCAGGCCTGGACCTTCGCTCGATCGATGATCGAGGAATTGCTGCAGGAAAACAGCGATCAGTCCGATCTTCTCACCGCCTCGCTTGAAGTGACCGACGAAAGCGGCCATGTGGTCCTGGAATTTCCGTTCGCGGAGGCGTTGATGCCGCCGCCGGACGATCCGCAAACCAGGCACTGACTCGGAATTCCATGCCAGACACAAACCGCCTTCACGTCATGATCGTACCCGTGACGCCGTTTCAGCAGAACTGCTCCATCATCTGGAACGGCGACAGCCAGCGCGGTGTCGTTGTCGATCCTGGCGGCGATATCGAGATGATCCGCCAGGGCATCGCGGAAGCAGGCGCCACCATCGAACGCATTCTGCTCACCCATGGCCATATCGACCATGCCGGCAGCGCCGCGGAACTAAAGGCTGATCTGGGCGTCCCGCTGGTGGGCCCGCATATCGCCGACCGCTTCCTGCTCGACAATCTGGAACAAACCGCATCCGGCTATGGCATGACGCATGTGCGCAACGTCACTCCGGATATCTGGCTCGAGGAAGGCCAGGATGTGCTGATCGGCGGCGTGCCGTTCAACGTCCTGCACTGCCCCGGGCATTCGCCGGGCAGCGTCGCCTTCGTCAATCCGGATTTGAAATTCGCCGTCGTCGGCGACGTGCTGTTCCGCGGATCGGTCGGCCGCAGCGATCTGCCGGGCGGCGATCACGCGACGCTGATCGCCTCGATCAAGGACAAGCTTTTGCCGCTCGGCGACGAGGTCGCATTCCTCTGCGGTCATGGTCCGGCCAGCACGATCGGCGAGGAGCGACGGTCCAACCCGTTCCTGCGCTAGAGCGACACCAGGCGGGCGAGTAAATTCGGGGCCGCTAGGCCCCGCTTCCTTCCCAACGCGGGGCCTTGATCTCACCGCGCATCGTCGCAATCCCGATCTCGAAGCTGTCGGCGATACGGCGCGCGCGATCGATAAAATGAGCGGCGGCGACCGGCGGACAGATTTCGTTCGCCGTCAGTTCGAACAAAGCCAGCCAGCGCTCGAAATGTTCGCCCGCGATGGGCAGAAACATATGGGCCTGCATCGGCCGGCCATGATAGCGGCCGGTCATCAGCGTCACCGACGACCAGAAAGCGCACAGCTTTTGGAGATGGTCGTCCCAATCCCTCACCTTGTCCTCGAAGATCGGGCCGATAAGCGGATCGAGCCGGACGCGCGCATAGAAGGTATTCACCAAGGCTTCGATCATCGCCTCGTCGATCCCCTGTCTCTTATTACACATCTCCGAGCCCACGAGA
>JAEWCJ010000057.1 GCA_023390695.1 Pseudomonadota bacterium
GGGGCGCGCGCCGCTGGCACCCTTGCCGCAGGCGGAGGAGCGAAGACCGATCCAGCCGTCACACTGGCTGAACGCGCCGTTTCATCGGCGGATACGCCTGCTGCCGGCGAACTGATCGCCGCGCTGCGCGACTCCAGCAACGATCTGGAGACACCGGCCATATCGCTGCATCCGGTCATTGCCGATGTGCTGTTCGCGCTGGATGCGCTGCCCGGTTGCCGCCTGGCGCGCATGTCGGGCTCCGGCGCCACCTGTTTCGGTCTGTTCGACGCCAGCGACGTGGATGCCGCCGCGCGCGAATTGCGGGCGAAGCATCCGAACTGGTGGATTGCGCCGACGACGCTCGGGTGAGGCCGCCCGGCTAGAGAACGCGTGCTAATGCGCGCGCGCGATGCAGAAATCGACCGTTTCTTCCAGCGCCGTCTTGATTGGCGACGACGGGTACAAGGCAAGCGCGTCGCACGCCATCGCGCCGTAATGCTGCGCCCGCTTGACCGTGTCTTCCAGCGCGCGGTGCCTGGTCATCAATGCAATGGCCTGTTCGAGATCGGCATCGCTCACATCGCCCTGTTCCAGAGCTCGCGTCCAGAAAGACCGCTCCTCGGCGTTGCCGCGCCGGAACGAAAGCACGACCGGCAGCGTGATCTTGCCCTCGCGGAAATCGTCGCCGGTGTTCTTGCCGAGCTTGGCGGACTTGCCGCCGTAATCCAGCGCGTCATCCACGAGCTGGAAGGCGATACCCAGATTCATCCCGAAAGAGCGGCAGGCGGCGAGATCGGCCTTCGAGCGCTCGGCCAGAACCGGTCCGACCTCGCAGGCCGCCGCGAACAATTCGGCGGTCTTGCCGCGGATCACGGCAAGATATTCGTCTTCGGTGGTGGCGGTGTTCTTGGCGGCGGCGAGCTGCATCACCTCGCCTTCCGCGATCACGGCGGCAGCCGCGGACAGGATTTCCAGCGCCCGCAGATTGCCGACCTCGACCATCATCTTGAAGGCCTGGCCGAGCAGGAAATCGCCCACCAGCACGCTCGCCTCGTTGCCCCAGAGCTTGCGGGCGGCGGGCTTGCCCCGCCGCATGTCGCTTTCGTCAACAACGTCGTCATGCAGCAGGGTCGCCGTGTGCATGAACTCGACCGCCGCCGCGAGCTTCACATGGCCCTCCCCGCCGTAACCCGCGATCTGCGCCATGGCCAGCGTCAGCATGGGCCGCAACCGCTTGCCGCCCGAACTGATCAGGTGATTGGCCACCTCCGGGATCATCGTCACCTCGGAACCGGTGCGCGACAGAATGGTGGTATTCACTCGCTGCATATCGGCGGCGACCAGCCCGACCAGACGGTCGATGCCGCCCTGCGGCTGGCTTTCAAAGGGGACGACGACGGCCAAAGACATCTCCTGCAAAAAGGACGGGCGACAATAGAAACGCTATGGTAATGCGGCAAGTAGCCCTTTGGCCGCAAGCCGGGCGGGTCGGCGGAGGCGACATTCCCCCGATGCGCGACCAAAAAGCAAGCGCCCGCAGCCGCCGGTACGGCCACCGGGGCTCTCCGTGAGGCCGTCATGCGCGAGATTGTCCGCACCAACGACCCGGTCCTGCTTTCAGCGATCGGCGCCCTGCTCACCGGCGCCGGCATCACGCATATGGTCCTGGATCAGAATATGAGCGTGCTGGAGGGCTCGCTCGGCTTCCTGCAGCGGCGGATCGTGGTCGCGGACGATCAAGAAAAAGCCGCGCGCAACATCCTGCACGAAGCCGGGCTCGGCCACGAACTGCGTCCCGATGAACGCTGACGGCCAAGAGATCACCGACGATGCCATCCTGAACGGCCGGATGCGGCTGTTCCAGCCCAGACGCGGCCATCGGTTCGGCCATGATGCCATCCTGCTGGCCGCGGCGACGCCGGCAAAGCCGGGCGACCGCATCGTGGAGCTCGGGGCGGGCGTCGGGGCCGCAAGCCTGGCCCTGCTTACGCGCGTTCCCGACATCGACGTGACGCTGATCGATATCGACCCGGCGCTCACCGCGCTTGCGTCACAGAATATCGCGCGCAACGGCTTCGCCGAGAAAGCGCGAAGCGTGACCCTGGATGTGGCTGCCCCGGACAGCGCCTTCGAGGATGCGCATCTGCGAACCGGCACGTTCGATCATGTGCTGATGAATCCGCCCTTCAATGACGCCTCGCTGCAAGCCTCACCCGACCGCGCCCGGCGCAGGGCGCATATGGCCGCCGACGATACGCTGCACGTCTGGCTGAGAAGAGCCGTACACCTGCTGCGGCCGTCGGGCAGCGTGACACTGATTTGGCGCGCGCAGACCCAGCAAGCCGCCATAGAGGAATTTTCCCCCGCGTTCGGAGCGATCACTGTGCTCCCCGTATATCCGGGCCAAGGGCAATCGCCGATCCGCGTTCTGGTCAATGCACGCAGGGGAGCGCGCGAACCATTGCGTGTTTTGCCGGGGCTTGTGCTGACCGATCAGGACAGGCGGCCCAGCGCCGCAGCCGATGCGGTCATGCGCGACGGATTGCCGCTCTCGCTCGAATCTTCGAGCGCACCTTCAGGCGATGATGCCGGGATTACTTCGTCGGCTGCTCGCGCCGCTGTTCCGCATTCCACGACAGATGTGCGAAAGCCGTAATTGTGCCAATCAGAAGAACAAGGAAGTAAATCTTCATGCGGGATATCTCTCATTGTCGCACAACAACCGCCCCGACACGTTCGCGGTTCCAACGGCGGAGAAAGAACTCGTAAGGGTTAACGTTGTGTAACTTGAGACCGCATCGAGCCCCCTTTATGGGATTTCCGATGATCACGATTTCATGATCCGCGAAGGACGACGCGCATGCGCGAATGGATCGGCAAACTGATTCCCGAAAGGTGGCGAAGCGGCATCCCCGTCGTGCCGGTGGTGCGCCTCACCGGGACAATCGGCTTTTCTACTCCGCTCAAGCCAGGCCTGACCCTGGCAGGGACAGCGCGCACTCTTGAGCGCGCCTTCGGCGTGAAGAAAGCGAAAGCGGTGGCGCTGGTGATCAACTCACCCGGCGGATCGCCCGTGCAGTCGCATTTGATCTACAAACGTATCCGCCAGCTCGCCGCCGAAAAGGACATTCCGGTCCTCGCTTTCATCGAGGATGTCGGCGCCTCGGGTGGGTACATGATCGCCTGCGCGGCCGATGAAATCCTGTGCGACGCCTCCTCGATCGTGGGCTCGATCGGCGTGGTCGGCGCGACCTTCGGGCTGGACAAGGCGATCAAGAAAATCGGCGTGGAACGGCGGATTTATACGTCGGGCGATCGCAAGGTGATGCTCGACCCGTTCCTGCCGGAAAGCCCCGAAGATGTCCGGCGGCTGAAAGAGATCCAGGAGAATATTCACCAGGCCTTTATCGCGCTGGTGAAGGAACGCCGCGCCGACAAACTCAAGGGTCAAGAATCGGCCTTGTTTTCCGGCGAATATTGGGATGGACAACGGGCCGTGCAACTTGGCCTTGCGGACGGGGTTGACGATCTGCGCGGGTTTCTGCGCCGCCGGTACGGCGAGAAGGTGCGTATGCCACTCATCGCCGAGCGCGGGTGGTTTGGACGCAGGTCCCCCGGTGTCGGAATGGGGCAATTGGAGCAAGGCCTGATGAATCTGGAGCTTGCCGAGAACGCCCTGTCAGCGATCGAAGCCCGCGCTCTGTGGGGCCGTTACGGACTTTAGGATGGGACCTTTCAGGAGAAACCGGATGCCGCCCGTATTGCCCCCTGTCCTGCTCTGGACCGCCGGCATTGTCGGCGCCATTGCGCTGGCAAGGTTCATCCGGCGTGAATACCGGCGGGTGAACGAGGAACTGGACCAGGTCCGCATGGCACCGGTCGCCAGCAAAGCGGAACGCGACCGCCATCCCACCCTCAAGCGCGATCCACATACGGGCGTCTATCGCCCCTGAGCCGCTAATGGCCGCGGTCGCCCCAAGGGCCGCGGGTCATAACCTCGGTCGGATTCCACGGACCGCGCGGAAGGCCAGCCGGATCAGCCGCAGCGGATTCCTCCCGGGCAGTGGATTCTTCCGCCGCATCCTCAGGCTCAGGCAGGGCAATCGGCCCCGGATCGCGCCCGCCCGCATTGCGCACCAATGCATCCACGCGGCTGTCGATCGAAGGATGCGTCGCAAACAGATCGGCAAACCCCGCGCGCGGATTGTCGACGCACATTTCCATCACCGACGATGTCACGCCCGGCAACTCGCCGCGATTCTCGATCTTGCGCAGCGCCATGATCATGGCATCGGGATTTTTGGTCAGCTCGACCGCCCCGGCATCGGCAAGATATTCGCGCGTGCGCGACAGCGCGAAACGGATCACGATCGACAAGCCCCAGGCAATTGCGACGATGACGACGGCGATCAGGATCGCAGCCCCCGCTCCGCCGCCCTTCCTGCCGCCGGACGAAGAGCCGCCCGAACTTCCGCCGCTCCAGCGCCCGCCCGAGCGGAACATGATGCGGAACAGCAGTTCCGCCACGAAGGAAATCACCCCGGCGATGATGACCGCAATCACCATCATGCGCACGTCCCCGTTGCGAATGTGCGTGAGTTCGTGCGCCAGCACCGCTTCGGTTTCGGCATCATCGAGCCGCTCGAGCAAGCCGCTAGTGACAGTGATGGAATATTGCTTCT
Source organism: Pseudomonadota bacterium (assembly GCA_023390695.1). Next base: position 4,665 of record JAEWCJ010000057.1, read on the forward strand.
CGTTCATGCCGGTCGCGAAGGCATTCAGCGCCAGACTCTCCATCACCTTCAGTTTCGGCATCGGAATGCCGCGCGAGATGCACAGATTTTCAAGCAGATTGTAGAGTCGCGGCTGTTCGACGCGCGTCACTTCATGGCCGCCGGTGAGCGCGTCGATCAGCGCCTGATGGAATTTATAGGCGAACAGGATCCATAAGATGGTGCCGACCGTGGCCACGGGTGCAGCCACGATCATGTCGTTCCAGGCCGCCACCATCAGATAATCCAGCGGCGCCTCTTGCGTGAAGGCGCGCCCGAGCAACGCGCCCGCGAACGTCATCAGATACACCAGAAAGAACAGCCCGATCAGCAGCAGGACCGAACGCCGGCGGTTCTTCTGGATATGCGTGTACAGCCCGTAAGCCGCCATGATTGGAGCGCCTCTCGCGGCTGCCGCCCGAAGCCTCAGAACTTGACCTGCGGGGTCTGCTCGATCTGGACGCGCGTCTCGCCGAGATCAAAGAATTCCCGGCGCGTGAAGCCGAACGAGGCCGCGAACAACGCCGCCGGAAACTGCTCGATCGCTGTATTGTATTCCTGCACGGCATTGTTGAAGAAACGGCGCGCGGCGGCGATCTTGTTCTCGATGTCCGACAATTCGGTCTGCAATTGCTGGAAATTCGTATTGGCCTTGAGATCCGGATAGGCCTCGGCCAGCGCAAACAGGCTGCGCAGCGCGCCGGTCAGCACATTCTCGGCGGCGGCCTGGGCGGCGGGCCCCTGCGCGGCAATCGCGGAGTTGCGCGCCTTCACGACCGCATCCAGCGTTTCCCGCTCATGGGTGGCATAGCCTTTGACGGTCTCGACCAGATTGGGAATGAGGTCGTGGCGTTGCTTGAGCTGGACGTCAATATCGGCGAACGCCTGACTGACGCGCTGCCGCAGGGCGACCAGGCCGTTATAGATCGAGACAGCCCACAGCGCGATCGCTGCGATGACACCGAGAACAATCAAGGTCGAAGTGGACATAAAAATCTCCAGTTTCCCAAAACCGACGCCGCGTTTCCAAATGCATTGCGTCACAAAGCTGACATTAGATTAGCACGGTTCCCGTTCAATTTGACAGCGGCAGCACCGGAACTGTCTGTCGATCGACCGCGTTTTCATAAGACAAGCGGAGGCTGCTCATGTTTTGGAACCGTTGGCTAGGCAGACCTGAATTGAATGCAGTGGAATCGCGGCAGGGCTTTCTCGATCGTCCTGTCCTCTACGTGCTGTTGGCGAGCATCGTGCTGGTCTGTCTCGCATTCGGAGCATTGCTCTTACGCTAACCGGCCGTTTTTTTAGAAAAATCTAGGTCCTGAAATCGAGGACCACCTTGATATCGTCGGGTTGCGGCCGCAGCTCTTCCTCCCATTGTGCGAGCGGTACGCAACGGGTGATCAGACGATCCAGCCAAGTCCCATCCGCCGCCGCCAATGCTACCGCAGCCATGTCATAGTGGCTGCGATTGGCATTGACCGACCCGAACATCACTTGGTTGTCCAGAACCAGCGTGCGGTTCAATCCGCCGATATCAAATTCCGTCTTTTCGCCTGGCGTAGATACGCCGAGCAGACAAACGATGCCGGACGGTGCGACACGCGCCATGGCTTCAACAATAAGAGGCGAAGCCGCCGTGCATTCCATGACTACGTCGAATGACAGATTCGCGAGGCTCCCGGCATCGGCATGATGAGTGCCGCCGAGTTCGCGCACCAATTCCGGTTTCGGTCCCGTTCTGTGCCGGTCCAGAACGTGCACATTCAGACCGCGCTGGGTCCCCATCATCGCCGCCAGAAGGCCAATGGGGCCCGCCCCTGTGACCAGCAGATTGCGGGCGCGCCACGATTTCGTGCGCTGGCCGATCCGCTCGACGTGTTGCCAGGCCTTGGCGACGATGCTGGTCGGCTCAAGCAGGACAGCCCGCAGCCCCAACGCCGAATCCACCCTGACCGCAAATTCGGGCTCCAGCCGGAAAAGCTCGGAGCCGAAACCATGCCGCTCCTTGATGCCGCGCTCGGTGTAGAGACCGTTGCGACACATATCCCATTCGCCCGACGCGCAGGCCAGACACGGGACCGGATCGGGACGGCGTACGATACCGACGACATGATCGCCGGCGCGAAGGCCGCTTTGCAGCGGCGCCTCAATGACCTCACCCAGGGACTCATGACCCAGGATCAAACGTTCTTCACCGGGCGGGGGTGCACCGTAAAGACCGGCGAGAATTTCATGATCCGTGCCACAGAGGCCAAGCGCAATCGTGCGGACGAGAATTGTGCCTTCGGTCACGTCCGGCTCCGCCACGTCGTCAAGATGGGCGGAATGCGGGACGCCGGGTATGAGCGTGATCGCGCGCATGGCATCAGCATAGCAAAACGGCCGCAGATGGCGGCCGTTTCACATAATTTTTTTCTCGATCAACGACGGCGCGGCGGCTGCGCCGGATGCAGTTCGAGACCCGCTACGCCTGCCGCGAGGCTCACACCGCGTTGCCCCTGCACCGACAGAGGCTGCAGCATGATCGTGCGATTATTGCCGCCGACCAGCGCATTGGCGCCGAGTCCGGCGATCACGCTTGCCTCGGCGCTGGCGCCGCCATAGCCGCCAGCAAGCGCGTAACGTCCGGCGCTGGTCGGCGCATAGACGGCCCAGATCAGGCTGCCGCCAGCGGTGGCACCGAGATCAATGCCCACCCGCCTGATCGACCCGACATAGGTCTCGCCGCGCCAGCCGCGGGCGCTCGGCGAGAAGCGGCACTGCAGGTCCTTGCGCGAGGTCACGATCAGACCGATGCCGCCGGACATCTGGCAGGAGAGTGTGCCGACCTTGACCCGGCTTTGCGCCTGCGCCCCGTGCGGAAAGGCGATAAAGGCGGCGACAGCCACAGCCGCCAAAGCAATACGAGTCATGGTAACCCTCCTGGGATATTCGGAAAAGAACGATGGGACCTGATGATACGGCCTGCGTCCCCACAGAACCGTAGACGACCAGAACGTCCGTCAATGTGTCCAAACGTTGATGCGGGCTTTTTTGTTCCCCAGGAATCCCCTGCAGAATGCCCCTAAGCTTCCGGATCACTGCGATACCGGCAAACGAGGGTCACAGATCAGGAAAGGCAGCGGCTGCTGACATTCGCCATGTTGGGCATGGTGACCGGGCTGAAGAACGGTTCGCATCCCACCGGCAGCTTTTCCTTCCGCTTGGGGTCCATAGGCTGAATGCGAGCCGGGATGACCGGGACTTGGCGCATCGAACCATTGCGGGGCTCTGCGACACCTTCGGTTTGACCGTTTCGCTCCCCGACGGGCGCATTCTCGGAGGCAGATTCAGGTGGCCGCTTGACGACCACCGTGGTCTGCATTGTCGGCAGCTCAAAAAAATGTATTTGATCCGGGATGTTAGCCCGCGGTCCCTCGATGCGATCGCCCTTGCTGCCGGACGGCCAGCGGTCATCAAAACTCGCCGACTCCGCATGCAAACCAGTGGAGGGAACCAGATAAGCCGCCGCACAGGCCACAAAAAGCCCGCCCGCGGCGCATGTTGCCTTGCGCCACATGGGAAATCTCGAAAGTTGTTCCTGGTACTGGCGGGCGCAACTGTCCGCGGCCCGATTTATTTACCAACGCCGGGTGCCAGAGAACGTTCCGGCCCCATGTCCGAGGGCCGATCGCTATGCGATGGGAGAAAATTGCGAGGGCGGCACCACCACGCGGCAATGCAGGCCCTCCGGCTCGAAACTCAGTTCGACATCGGCATCCAGCGCCCGCACAAGATTGTGTTCGATGACCATGCTGCCGAAGCCGCGCCATCTGGGCTCGGCGACTTTCGGCCCTCCACGCTCATTCCAGATGATTTCGAGGCCCCCGCCCTGCGCGGCCGGAAGCACACGCCACTCGACAGCGATACGCCCCTTTGACCGCGACAGCGCACCGTATTTGGCTGCATTCGCGACAAGTTCGTGCAAGGCCAGACCAAGATTTTGAGCCGCCTCCGGCCGGAGATGAATATCAGGCCCTGAAATAGAGACTTGCGGATGGCTGCGCTCGTAATAACCGAGCTGCGAGCGCACGAGGTTCGACAGCGAAACGCCGTGCCAGCTTTCCTGCGCCAGCAAATCATGCGAGCGGGACAAAGCCTGCAGGCGCGCGCCGAAACCTTCCAAAAACTTGGTGATGGTGCCGCCTTGCCGCGCCGTTTGCCGCGCCATGGCCAGGATGACTGCGAGAAGATTCTTCGAGCGATGGGTCAGTTCGCGCATCAACAGACGCAGATGCGCCTCACCTTCCTTCCGTTCGGTGATCTCGACCGCGGCGCAGGTCAGGCCGAAGACGCCGCCGGCCACGTCACGCAGGGGAGCGATGTGCAGATCGTACCAATGCACGCCTTCGCCGCTATCCACCCGCACTTCCACGTCCTTGGGATAGCCTGTCGCAAGAACCTCACGCTTCGCCGCCACGATCGATTCCGCATTCTCGATCGGCAGAACCTCGTAATCGGTCCGTCCGAGAATATCCGCGATATCACGCCCGAACAGCGATTTGCTGATCGAGGTGTAGCGAAGGTCGAGATCCTGAGTGAAAACCGCGACATTTGAACCGCGCAGCGCGGTGTCGTAACGCTGCACGGCGGCCCCAAGCTCCTCCGTCAGACGCCGTTGCTCGCTTTCCTGGGGACGCATGCGGCTGATGTCGATGGCCGCGCACAGGATACCCGTCACCTTGCCGCCCGGGTCGACGACCGGGTCAACATGCAGGGCAAACGAAGCTCGCCGGTCGGGCATGACCACCGAAACCTCACAATCCTGCGAAACTCCCGTCTCCAGTACTTTGCGCTTCGCTGCGACAACCGCGTCATACACTGAGGAAGGGATGATCTCGTCATCGGTGCGCCCGACCAAAGTGGCGGCCGCCTCATCGCCACGCGGGCTGTAGACCCATGTGTATCGAAGATCGCGATCCTGGGAAAAAACGTAGACCTTTGCTCCGCGCAATGCGGTCTCGAACCGAGACCGAACCAGACCAAGCTCCTGTGCTTCCCGTTCCGCTTGCGCCAGATCCTGTCGAATTGATGCAATTTCCCGCTGGGCATTTGCGAGCTCGGCGCACGTCGCTTCATGTGCAGCCTTCTCGCGCGTGAGCCGCATCTGCAATTCTGAAACGGTTTCGTCCATCACCCTATCAGCGGCCATTTTCCTTTCGTTATTCCGTTCTTGTCCGTCTTCGGCTGAAATCTGGTCGGCAGGCGCCGTCATCGTATGTTCGGTCATCGTAACTTCTGGCTCGCGGGCGGCTCTCGCATGGCCGGAAATGAACCCTTACCCGCCATGATTTTTCAACGCATGGCTCCCCGGAGTGTTTCGCAACGCTTGCAGTTTTTTGCAGGTTTTCTCAAAAATGCATCGATGTCCTCTGATGAGCCTGCAACTGGAACCAGGGCCGCCGTCCAACGTTTGCCTCGTAGCCGGCCGTCATCCCCTCCCCCTCGTGCTCGGCCGGTCCAACCTTCGGCGCAGCCGTTAACTCGGCTGCGCCGTTTACTTTGGGCGGGCGCCCTGACGCAGCGCGGGAACTATGAACAAATCGCGGCGTTGGGGTGCCGTTGGGTTTCCATTCCAGTCAGCATGAGGGTGTCATGGCAGTTGCTCAGCGCAAGCAAGGCGCGTCCAAATCCCGCCGCAAGTCCGCTTCCTCCAGACGGAGGCGTTCAACGCCGCGCGGCACACTGGCGAGCGCCCGCAGTGTCATGAACCAGGCGATCTCGCCGGATGTCGCAGATATGCAGGCAGAGGTGCGCCAGTTGATGAGCGATCTGGAGGATCGGATCGACCGTCTCAACATGTTGACCAAACGCGGGGCGGGTCACGCCGTCGACGGCGTCAATGATCTGGTCTACGGCGCGATCAGCGGGATGACCGACCGAGTCCGCGACAATGCGCGCGCCGTCAGCGACGACGCTGCCAAGCTGAGCAATCAGGCAATCAGCCAGATTGCGACGCAGATCGACAAGCGTCCCCTTCTCACGCTGGCAATCGCCGCAAGCATCGGTTTCATTGCCGGCTTGGCCCGTCGGCAGGATTAGCGATGTCGCTGTCGGATTATATCGGATCGAGTCTCGACGGCCCGATTTCCGCTATACGTCGGCAAACGATCGCGCTCGCCGTCGCAGCGGCAAGCGCGATTGGCGCTGTCTACTTCGCCCTCTCTGCCGCCCTGATGGCAATAGAGCCAATTGTGGGTGCTGTGCTTGCGCGCCTGTTGATCGCCGCCGTATTCGTATTGATCGCTTGCAGCGCGATCTTCCTGCCGCGGATGTTTTCAACGCCGAGCGTTGTCGAACGGGCCCGCGAAGAGGCGGACACGCTCACCCGCGATCAGAAAATCGCCATGGTTATTGAGGCCGTCATGATGGGATTTGCCGCATCGTCGCGCGGCAAAAATGCGCCGACGCGCGAGTGATACGCACCACTCCGGCGAAGCAAGGATATTCCGAATAAAACGGGGGCCGACTGGCCCCCGTTTTATTCGGTCAGGCGCTAACTCGCCCGGCGCTCGCTCCGCCGGGCCTTGCGTTCGAAGAACAGCGCCTGGCTCACGACAGCGGACACTGTTGCCGGCTGGAACGGTTTGGCGATCAAGAAGGCCGGCTCCGGCCGCTCGCCGGTCAGGAAGCGCTCGGGATAGGCGGTAATAAAGATCACCGGCACCTCGAACGAGCGCAGCAATTCATTAACCGCATCCAGACCCGAGCTTCCATCGGCGAGTTGGATGTCCGCCAGGATCAGGCCGGGGCGCTTGGCCTTTGCCAGGGTGATGGCCTCCGAATGAGTGCGGGCAACGCCCAACACCCGGTGACCAAGACCCTCCACCAGACCCTCGAGGTCCATCGCGATGAAAGGCTCGTCCTCGATGATCATGACGTCGGTCGCAATTTCGGCGGCAAGCTCCCGCCCCGATTCCTCGACCAGCTGCCGCAACGTGGCGATATCCACATCGAGAACCTCGGCCGCATCGCTTTCGGAGAACCCCTCCAGCGCGACCAGCAGAAAGGCCTGGCGCGGGCGCGGCGTGATCTGGCCCAGACGCTGCTCCGCCGGCATGGTCTTGTCGTCGGCATCCTGCCCGCCATTCACGACGACGGAATTCCAGATCTTGCTGAAAAGCCGATACAGGGCGACGCGGGGGGAGGCCGAAGCCTCCAGAATCGAGGGATCCTCAATTAACGCCTCGAGCGAAGCCGCCACATAGGCATCCCCAGAACTTTGGTTACCGGTCAAGGCCCGGGCGTAACGGCGCAAAAACGGCAAATACGGAGCGATAATCTGCGAGGCGGACACGAAAAGACCCTCCCATGTGAGCAGTGAGCACTCCACCAATTCCTTTTATCAAATAAAGTTCCATTTCAAGGGAACCAATTCAAATTCAAGGCATTACGGAACAGCAAGGGGACCCGCAGCCCACCGGTAGGGGCGGGACGAGGATAAGATGAGCACGCGAAAACCTGGCCAACCATCGGAAAAAATGCAGACAGATCCCTCATCAGGGGCGAAGCCCCATTCGGGCTTAAACCGGGAAATTCAAGTCAAAATCGGGCAGCAGCTCCGAGCCATGTATGACGACGTGGTGCAGGAAGGGGTACCCGACCGATTTGCGGACCTCTTGCGCCGCATTGACACTCCATCAGATGAAGGAAAGGCGGGATGAAGATCGATCCGGCCCTCCGCGATCAGATCCTTGCAACCGTGCCAAGCCTGCGCGCGTTCGCCATTTCTTTGAGTGGCAACGTCGACCGGGCGGATGACCTCGTGCAGGAAACGCTCCTGCGTGCGCTGGCCAATATCCACTCCTTCCAGCCCGGCACCAATCTGTCGGCCTGGCTCTTCACCATCCTTCGCAACCTGTTCCGGTCCGAGTACCGCAAGCGCAAACGGGAGGTCGAGGACACGGACGGAAATTTTGCGGAAAGTCTGAAATCGTATCCCGAACAGGTCGGTCGCGTGGAGTTTCAGGAATTCCGAGCGGCGTTGGCCCAATTGCCGGCCGAACAGCGCGAGGCCCTGATCCTGGTCGGCGCATCCGGATTCTCCTACGAGGAGGCAGCCGATATCTGCGAATGTGCGGTCGGCACCATCAAGAGCCGCGTCAACCGCGCGCGCAGCCGTCTCGCCAAATTGCTGGCCATCGACAATGTCGATGATTTCGGCCCCGACCATGCCACACGTGCGGTTCTGATCGGCCACGACAACTAGCGTCAACAGCAGCGCCTCGTCGTTCATAAGAGAGCGATGGCGAGAACCAACATAAAAACGCCGCGCCCGTAGGCGCGGCGTTTTTTTTGGTTTGTCGGAGGGCCGTTTGGTCCGTGACGGCG
>JAEWCJ010000251.1 GCA_023390695.1 Pseudomonadota bacterium
GCATCGTGTCGTCGGGGGACGTGACGCGCGACGTGCTGGCGCACCGTCCCGGCCAGAGCGTGTTCCATCTCGGCCCCGAGCGCGACAAGGCGATCTTCGAAGGCTTCGACATTCGCTTCGCCGATGCGGAGCGCGCAGACTATGTGATCTGCTCGGGATTGTTCGACGACGAAACCGAAACCCCGGACGATTACCGCGACATGCTGGCGGTGATGCGGGCGCGCAACCTGTTCATGGTCTGCGGCAACCCGGACGTCGTGGTCGAGCGCGGGCATCAGATGCTCTATTGCGCCGGCGCCATCGCCGATCTCTATGCCTCGCTCGGCGGCGAGGTGCTTTACGCCGGCAAGCCGTACCGGCCGATTTACGACATGTCGTTGCGCAAGGCGGAAACTGCGCGGCGCACGCCGACACCGGCGGCGCGGGTGCTGGCGATCGGCGATTCGGTGCGCACCGACTTCACCGGCGCGCAGCGGCAGGGGATCGATTGCCTGTTCGTGACCGCCGGCATCCATTCCGCCGAATTCGGCGGCCGCGACGTGCCGGACGAGGAGGCGGTGAAGACGATCTTCGCCGAAACCGGCGCCGCGCCGAAAGCGGTCACGCACCGGCTCGCCTGGTAACTTTTCGTTTTTGCGTGCGACCGGACGCAAAACCGGTTCCCACTTTTGCTGGTTGCCTGCTACGGAAACACCGCCTCGATCTTCGCCTTCAGCGTCTGCGCGTTGAACGGCTTGACGATGTAATTGTTCACGCCCGCCTGTTTGGCGGCGATCACGTTCTCGGTTTTCGATTCCGCCGTGATCATGATGAAGGGGGTCGCCGCGGTCTCTGGATTGGCGCGCACTTCCTTGAGCAGCTCGTAGCCGGTCATCGGCGCCATGTTCCAGTCGGAGATGATGAGCCCGTATTGGCGCTCGCGCAGCCGCTTCAGGGCGGTGGCGCCGTCATTGGCATCGTCGATCTCGGTGAAGCCGAGCTGCTTCAGCAGATTGCGAATGATCCGCGTCATGGTCTGATAGTCATCGACCACAAGGACGGGCATCGAAAGATCGACGGCCATAAGCTCGGCTCGCAGTGTCCAGAAGAATTGCTCGCAACACCGCCTGCCGAAGGCCTTTCGCCTTGGGCCAGCGTGCCGCAACCGCTCGCAAAAGTGGCAAAGCCGGCTGAACATCCGGTTAATCGGCCGGACCGGTGCACCACCGGGGGAGGGGCGCCACTCAATCAAAAGGCGGGTTGCGGTCCTGTTGCGCCGCAGCGATAGTTGCCCCCCGAAATTTACCGAGGATCGTTTATGCCGCCTGTCGCCACCAGACCGTCCATCGATCCGCGCACGGTGCGGGTGCTGTGTTTCGAGGATCTGCAGGTCGGGATGCGCGAAGTTCTGATGAAGGCGGTGATGGACACCGACGTGATCGGCTTTGCCGAACTCTCCGGCGATCACAATCCGATCCATCTGTGCGACAATTATGCCGCAACCACGCGGTTCGGGCAGCGCATCGCGCATGGGCTTTATACGGCGAGCCTGATCTCGGCCATTCTCGGCACCCGGCTGCCGGGGCCGGGCGCGGTGTATCGCTCGCAGACCTTGAATTTCCTCGGCCCGGTGAAGATCGGCGACGTCGTCACCATCATGGTCGAGGTCATCGAACTGGTGCGGGAGGGCCGCAAGGTGCGGCTGCATTGCGAGGCCTCGGTCGACGGCAAGACCGTTCTGGACGGGGAAGCGATCGTCTCGGTGCCGGGCCGTGCGCCGGCCGCCTGACGCCTGTCCCGTGAAACTCGTCCCTAAGGCTTGCCGCTTGACTTGACCGCTGTGCCGGTCGACACGAAGCGCGAACCCCGTATCAGACCCTGCATGCCCGGAACCTCCAGCAAGCCCTTCGCCGTTATACGCGATGACCAGGACGCTGCCGCCCTGCGCGGCGCGGTGGTCGCGATCGGCAATTTCGACGGCGTGCATCGCGGGCATCGCGCCGTCATCGGGGCGGCGATGAAACATGCGCAGGCGCTGGGGCGCCCGGCGGCGGTGCTGACCCTGGAGCCGCATCCGCGCAGTTTCTTCCGGCCGCAGGAGCCGCTGTTCCGGCTCAGCGACGAGCGGCAGAAACTGCGTCTTCTGGCCGCGACCGGGGTCGACGGCGCCATCGTGCTCGGCTTCAACGCGGCTTTGGCCAGCCTGCCGGCCGAGGATTTCGTGGCGAAAATCCTGGTCGGGCGTTTTGCAATCAGCGGCGTGGCTGTCGGCTTCGATTTCCATTTCGGCAAGAATCGCGGCGGCTCGCCGGCTTTCCTCAAGGAGGAGGGGGCGCGACGCGGCTTCCCGGTCGAGATCGTGCCGCCGCTGGAGGATGAAGGCCGCCCGGTATCTTCGGGCACGGTGCGCGCCGCCCTGGCCGCCGGCCGCGTGGTCGAAGCCGCCGAATTGCTCGGCTATCCCTGGTTCGTCTCCGGCGAGATCATTCACGGCGACAAGCGCGGGCGCGAACTGGGTTATCCGACCGCCAACCTGAAACTCGATCCCGCCTGCGGCCTGAAGCACGGCATCTATGCGGTGCGCGTGGCGGTCGACGGCAAGCGGCATGACGGCGTTGCCAGTTTCGGGCGGCGGCCGACCTTCGATAACGGCGCGCCGCTGCTGGAAGTGTTCCTCTTCGGCTTTGCCGGCAATCTGTACGGCAAGACCGTCGATGTCGCCTTCATCGGCTGGATCCGCGCCGAGGAGAAGTTCGAATCGCTCGATGCGCTGATCCGCCAGATGGATATCGACTCGCAGCGCGCACGCGAGACGCTGACGCGCGCCGGAGATGTGTTTCCGGAATTGGGCGAAATTCCTGCTTGAGGTCGTCCCCGCGCATGCGGGGACCCCTAACCACCGCCGTCTGATCTGGGTCCCCGCTTGCGGGGGGACGACTACAAATCTTTCGTTCATCTAGCCTTCGCCAAAGCTCCGCTCTTCCCGCGACGCGATTGCGCCCGGGTTGTGAGGTGAGG
>JAEWCJ010000117.1 GCA_023390695.1 Pseudomonadota bacterium
GCCCATCACCCTGCCCCACATCTCCGACATCGCCGGACGCGAAGTGCCCGACATCCGCGCCGACAGGAACGCGCCGAGCGCCACCCCGATCACCAGAGCCACCTGCCACCAGTCCTTGGCCGTCGAGACATGGCTCTTGAAATACGGAATGGTGCCGAGCGCCGGATCGAAGACGGAGGCAATGCTCGCAGCCACGGTCACGAAAGACGACGATGCGCCAAGCGCCGTGTTCATCAGAAGGAAAGCGGGAATCTGCAGAAGCCCGATCAGAATGCCGGCGGCATAGGGCGACCAGACCCGGGCGGACAGGATCGACATGATAATTCTCCCGGTTCGAACTTGCTCGGTCCCACGCGAGTCTTATATATTCACAGTTATGAATATTCAAGAGTTTGAATATAAAGCGCAGACCGCCGCCATCCTGCTGAAGGCGCTGGCCTCCAAGCCGCGCCTCATGGTGCTGTGCCATCTGGCCGACGGCGAGAAATCGGTCGGCGAAATCGCCGCGCTGACCGGGCTGCGGATGGCCGCGGTCTCGCAGAATCTCGCAGTGTTGCGCGCGGAGCGGCTCGTCGCCCAGCGGCGCGACGGGACCACCATCAATTACCGGCTCGCCGATCCCACGGCGCGCAAGGTGATCGACGTGCTGTACCGTGCCTTCTGCAATGACCGGAAAGCCGAAAAATCCCGGCGCAAGACGCGCGCCCCTCGCCGGCGTGGCCGCCAAGCCGCACCTGTTGCGAAATAGACCAAGCCGCGTTGTGCGAACCTTGTCCGCACCGGAGCGAAGCGGTTAACAGAACCTTAGCTATTTCCAGCCAATTTACGGCAATACCTCCAACGGCGAGCGATCCCATGCGGTCCCTGCTGGCACTGCCTTTTCTTGTTGCCGCTATTCTGACGACCTCCGCGGCGCAGGCAGAGAAGCGCATTTTCATCATCGCCAACGACGCCGACGGCTATGGCGTCGACCGCTGCCTGGCGAACGGGGATAGCTGCGGCGCGGCGGCGGCCGCCGCCTATTGCCGAACCAAGGACTTCGTGCAGGCGGCTTCCTATCGCCGAGTGGAGCGCAGCGAGATCACCGGCGCCGTGCCAGTCTCCACCCGCGGCGTATGCCGTGGCGAAGCCTGCATGGAATTCGTCGCGATCGAGTGCACCCGCTAAAGGCCGCGCCTCATTTCTCCACCCATTCGACGCAGCGCGGGACACTGGTCTCGCTCCCCCAGGGCATGATCGGCACCGACGAGGTCGAGTTCTTCGGCGAGCCCTCGATGATTCGGTCGGAATAGACCATGTAGACCAGCACGTTGCGTTTGGGATCGCAGCCGCGCACGATCTGCATTTTCTTGAACAGGAGCGAGCGGCGCTGGCGGAACATGTCCTCGCCCTGCTCGAATTTTGCCTTGAACCTGATGGGGCCGATCTGACGGCAGGACAGCGAGATGTCGGACACCTCCTCCGCTACCCCGATCCAGCCCTTGAACCCGCCCTTTTCCGGCACCGTGAAATGGCAGGCCACTCCTTCGACCTCCGGGTCGTCAATACCGTAGGTCGCCAGCTTGTCGTTCGGCGAGAGCCATTTGAAGACGGTGGAGCGCTTGAACAGCAGGTCGGGCTCGTCCGCCGCGGCAGCAAGGGAACTCCAGGTCAGTCCGGCGAAAATTGCAAGCGTTGCAGCAACGGAACACCGACGCAAAAGCCGAAGCATCAGATAAACCTCCTGTCACACCGGTGTTCGATATGGGGATACAATATCGGGGGCAAAGCCTGCGCGGGCAGGAAGCATTGAACTTGATGCGCCAAGCGGGTACCACCATAAGTGGCGCCCGGAGCGCGTTTTTTCGGATTTGGGGCGGCGACTTGCGGACGGACATCGGGCCTTGGCAGGACACTTGAGAAAGGGCGCGGACGAATCCGTCTCCTCGCGCGAGGTGGCGCATGCGGTCAGACCGCTGCGCCTGCTGGTCGTGGCGTCGCTGGTATTCCCGTTCATCATCTTTGCGATCACCGCCGTTATCGGCTACCGCCAGCAATTCGAGGAATCGACCCGGCGGCTCGAACGCTCCCTCGACGTGGTCTACGAGCACGCCACCAAGGTGTTCGAGACCTTCGAACTGGCGGCGCGCTACACCGACGAAATGTTCAATGCGCCGGATTCGGAAATCCGGGCCCGCGAGCGCGAATACAATCAGCGCCTGCGGATCCTGACCAACTCAATGCCGCAATTGCTCGACATCTGGGTGACCGGCGCCGACGGAAAACCGCTCGTCTCGGGCACACTCTATCCGGTACCGAACATCGATCTCAGCGAACGCGAGTATTTTTCGCAGCTGAAGAACAATCCGAATCTTCTGCTGTATGTCAGCGAGGTGCTGAACTCGCGCGTCCAGGACCTGCGGTTCTTCGCCTATAACAAGCGGCGCTCCCCGCCCGCCGACAGCAACGCCTTCAACGGACTGACGACCATCTCGGCGAAGCCGGAATATTTCGTGCAGTTCTACGCCAACCTGACGCAGCGCGACAGCGACATCGTGCAACTGGTCCGCGACGATGGCGCGTTGCTGGCGCGATTCCCCTTCCAGCCCGACTTCCCCCGCCACCTGCTGGACAGCAGCCCGTTGCTTCCCGCCATGAAGGACAGCAACGCGGGACTGATCCATGCCACCTCTCCGCTGAGCGGAGAGCGCAGAATTTTCGCATATCGCCGCCTCCCGAACATCAATGTGTTCGCCATGGTCGCCGTCAACCACGACACCGTCATCCAGGAATGGCTGATGAACATGGCGCGCTATCTGATCTTCGGCATTCCGGCGACGATCGCTCTGTTCCTGCTGTCGCTGATCGCCTTGCATCGTACGCGCAACGCCGCCCTGACGCTCGCAAAGCTGCAGCATGAGGTGACGCGCCGCGAACGCACCGAACTGGCGCTCCGGCAATCGCAGAAGATGGAGGCGGTCGGGCGCCTCACCGGCGGCATTGCGCACGACTTCAACAACCTGCTGACCGCCATTCTGGGCAATGTCGATCTCGCCCTGCGGCGCGTGCCGGAAGGTGACGAGCGGCTGAAACGAACGCTCAGCTCCGCGCGCCTCGCCTGTCAGCGCGCCGCCACGCTGATCCAGCGGCTGCTCGCCTATTCGCGCCAGCATCCGCTGGAGGAAAAGGCGGTCGACCTCAACAAGCTGGTCCAGGGCATGTCCGAATTGCTGCGCCGCTCGATCGGCGAAAGCATCACGGTCGAGACCGTGCTGGCGGGTGGCCTCTGGAAGGCCGCGATCGATCCCAATCAGCTCGAAAACGCCATCCTCAATCTGGCGATCAACGCGCGCGACGCGATGCCGGAGGGCGGCACGCTTACCATCGAAACGGCCAACACCTATCTCGACGAATCCTACGTCGCCGCGAATGGCGGCGACGTCGTCGTCGGCCAGCACGTGATGCTGGCGATCACCGATTCCGGCACCGGCATGACCAAGGATGTGGTCGACCGCGCCTTCGAACCGTTCTTCACGACCAAGCCGGTCGGCGTCGGCACCGGCCGTGGCCTCAGCATGGTCTACGGCTTCATCAAGCAGTCGGGCGGCCACATCAAGATCTACAGCGAGCCCGGCGAAGGCACCGCCATCAAGCTCTACCTGCCGCGGCTCACCGACGACGCCACGATCGAACCCTGGACACCGCCCGAACCCAGCACCCCGGCTGCGCAGGGCGCGGAGTCCCTGAAGGAAACGATCTTGCTCGTCGAGGATGACGAAGAGGTCAACCGCTTCGCGACGGAAGTCCTGCGCGAGGAAGGCTATGACGTCATTTCCACGCACGAAGGCTCGAGCGCATTGCGTCTGCTCGACGCCAATCCGCACATCAAAATGCTGTTCACCGACGTCGTGCTGCCGGGCGGCATGAACGGCCGCCAGATCGCCGACGAAGCGCGGCGCCGGCGCCCCGATCTGAAGGTCCTGTTCGCCACCGGCTATACGCGCAACGCCATCATCCATCAGGGCCGGCTCGACGCCGATGTCGATCTGCTGACCAAGCCGTTCACCCCGGACGACCTCGTCAAGAAGGTGCGCCGGATTCTGGACGAGGATTCGAAAGACCCCGTGGCGCGCGCCAGCGCGATCATCGACAAGATCATCGACACGCCCTAGCGCCGGTCCGCCGTGCCCGCCTTTGCCAGCGCAATCGCCTCATCGAGCACAGCCGGATCGCCGATGTGGTTGGCGAGAATAAGCACGAGCCTTGCGTCCAGCGCCGCCGCCTCGGCCTCCGACAATCCCCGCCGCGCCTCGACAAGGGCGACATAGGCGGCGTCCGGGTCCTTGAACCGCGACTCGGTCATCAGCGCGGGCATCGCTCCTCCCCCGTCCGGAACTTTTGCTGGTGTCAGCCTAGCGCCGGTCCCGCCCCGGTCAACGCCGGACCCCGCCATTGGAACCAAACACGGGGGCGTCGGTTGGCTCGAAAGCCAGTGAAACGCCAGCAATCACGGAGAGGCACATGTCAGCGGTTGCCGTTCGCGCCATGGTCAAGGCGCATCCCGACCGGCCAGGTCACGCCGAATCGATCAGCCGTTGCATCGAATCCTGCTTTGCTTGCGTGGAGGCGTGCACCGCCTGCGCCGATGCCTGCCTGGCCGAGCCGGATGTCGACAAGTTGATCACCTGCATTCGTCTCAATCTGGATTGCGCCGCCGTCTGCACCGCCACCGGCGCCATCATGTCGCGCACCAACAAGGTCGGACACCGGCAATTGCTGGAGGCCCAGCTCACCACCTGCATCGCATTCTGCCGCAGTTGCGCCGCCGAATGCCGGCGTCATGGCGACATGCACAAGCATTGCGCGGTCTGCGCCAAGGTCTGCGATGCCTGCGCCGAAGCCTGCAACGACATGCTGATGTCGATGCGAATGCCGGCCTAGAGCTGCCGGCCGAGCGCGCGGGCCCGCGCCGCGCTCACCTTGCCGGCATCGTAGGCGCGCCAGCGCGCGCACAGATGCTGGTCCGGACGCAGCAGATAACTCGCTCCCGGCGTCGCGTCGAAGCGCTGCGCAAAATAGCCGCGATCATCCTGCAGATCTTCGCCGATGACGGTGAGCTTGATGCCTTCCGGCACGGACGGCACCGCGCCATCCTGCACGTAAAGCAGCTCGAAGCCGTTCGACAATGTTTCCAGCAGATGACAGGTGCCGCCATCCGGCGTCCGCATCTGCGCGTCGGGCACCGGCGCGCCAAGCCGCGCCGTGCCGGCAAAGACCTGCTCATCGGGCGTCGACAGCGGCGTGTCATGCACGGTCGCGACCGACAACCGTCCGGAATTCACCATGCGCCGCGCGAATTCGCAGCACGGCGCCAGCGCCAGCACGGCATTGCGCAGGCCGCGTTCGGCAGCCGAATGCGGAGCGATGAAATCGGTCGAGCGCGTCGAATGCGCGATGTTCTCGTCCGCCGCCTGCATGCGCTCCTGGTCGTAGCTGTCGATCAGCCGCGCATCGGCCTCGCCCGCCAGCACCGCGGCCAGTTTCCAGGCCAGATTCTCCGCATCCTGCACGCCGGAATTGGCGCCGCGCGCACCGAACGGCGACACCTGATGCGCGCTGTCACCGGCGAAAATCACGCGCCCATGCACGAAGCGCTCCAGCCGCCGGCAATTGAAACGATAGATCGACACCCATTCCAGTTCGAAATTGCGCGCACCGAGCATTTTCTGCAAGCGCGGAATGACGCGTTCGGGCTTTTGCTCGGCCTCGACATCGGCGTCCGGTCCGAGTTGCAGATCGATGCGCCAGACATTGTCGGGCTGGCGGTGCATCAGCGCGGATTGTCCCGATTGAAAAGGCGGATCGAACCTGAAGCGCCGCTCGGTCGGAAAATCCGCGGTCATGCGGATATCCGCGATCAGGAACTTGTCCTCGAAGGTGACGCCCTTGAACGACAGCCCCATCAGGTCGCGCAGGGTGGAGCGCGCGCCGTCGGCGGCGATCACCCAGTCGGCGTCGAGCTGATAGGCGCCGTCGGGCGTCTCGATGGTGAGGCGAACATCGTCATTGCGGCGCCCGAGCCCGACCACCTTGTTGCGCCAGCGCAGATCGATGCGGTCGAGGGCGAGCGCGCGGTCGACCAGCGCCTTTTCGAGATAATATTGCTGCAGGTTGATAAAGGCCGGCATGCGGTGGCCGTCTTCCGGCAGGAGATCGAAGGCATAGACGAGATCGTCGCCCAGAAACACCTTGCCGAGTTTCCAAGTCACCCCCTGCCTGACCAGACTGTCGCCGACGCCGAGACGGTCGAGGATTTCCAGCGTGCGCTTTGCATAGCAGATACCGCGCGAGCCCTCGCCGATCCGGTCGGAATCATCAAGCAGCACGACGGGAACGCCGCGCATGGCAAGATCGATGGCCGCCGACAATCCGACCGGGCCGGCGCCGACGACAACCACCGGGTGGCGGGCCGGTGCAGTCCGATCCTGATCGCGCGAGCGGCGATAATTGTAATGATAGACGGTCTTGCGTGCGCTGGGGACAGTCGACGCCATAGATCCTCCCGGTGGCGCGCTTGTTCTTTTGCGGCGGCGCCAGACGGTTTCGCCACAAGAGATAGCGCGCTTCAGGAGATGCGGCAACACGCAGGCATCCGCAGGGACGCCGCCGAGAAGCCTAGTTCAACGGCTGGGTGACGGCATAAGCGGGTCCGGTCGCCTCATCGATGGCGTGGCGGATCTGCTCGCGAACCTTGGCATGCGACAGGAAAAGATCGTGATTGATGGCGCCAACGGCGACCTGCGAGGCATCGATGACCTTCAGACCGAGCGCCTGCAGCCGTTTCGCCTCAGCGGCGCCGACGCGGGTGACGCCGCCCGACATCCGCCGCATGATGTCCAAAGCCCGGTCGGTCGCCGCGACCAGCACGGTGATCTTGCCGGTCAGCGGCCCAATGCGGTTGATCGAGGACGAGAAGACATCGATGTCGATATCCGGCGCGGCGAGCACCACCGCTCCAAGATTGTCCGCCACCGCGCGGCCGCGCCGGTCATAGAGCTGGCGCAGCACTTCGACTGTCAGCATGGTCCCCATCGAATGCGCCACGATATTGATCCGGCCGACATTGGGATCGGCGATCAACTGATCGAGCATGCCCTCGAAGGCGTCGCGTGACCACATCGCGCTTTCGCGATCGTAATTATAGTCCGTCAGGCTGGCCTTCGACGGCCACGAGAACAGCATGGTCTCGCCGCGGAACTGAACGCCGTCCGACAGCCGCGCGGCATCCTGTGCCGCCGTCTCGAAGGTCTGGTTGAAGCCGTGCACATAGATCAGCACGTCGCGCCGTCCGCCGCCGCGCGAGAGGCCCTCGCCGACCGGGATGGCGTCGACGGTCGCGATCCGCCAGTCGCCCAAACCGACCTGGGCGAAGGCGCTTGCGGCGGGCGATGCCAGCGTCACACGCGCCTGGCTGGCGCTGCCGCGCTCCGATCCGAACCAGGGCGACGATTGCGCGCCCCGGACCGGATTCCGCGTCGTCACCACGGTCAGAACGGGATCGCCGGTGATCGCCGACACGGCGTTGTTCTGCGGCAGCAGTGATGAATTTCCCGTGGAGCAGGCGGCAAGCAGCGCCACAAGGCCGGCCGCGCTGAGAAAGCGCAAACAGCGGCGCATGATCAAGACAGGCGAATTCGCGAACGCGGCAACAAGCATCGGCTATGGAACCGGAGATAAATCAGAACCCCTCCGGCCTTCCAATGATGCGCGATCGCGGCGACACGGTGGCGTCAGCGTGTCAGCCCTGTAGCGCCGCCCACATTTCCCGGTCGCGTTCGGCGGTCCATATGACCGGCCAAGCAATACCTTTCGCCTCGTCATAGGCGCGCGCCACGTTGAACGGCAGGC
>JAEWCJ010000166.1 GCA_023390695.1 Pseudomonadota bacterium
CCATTACGACGTGCAGCCGGTCGACCCGCTCAACGAATGGACGGCGCCGCCCTTCGAGCCGCGCATCGAGGATCTCGGCAATGACCGCAGGATCATCGTGGCGCGCGGCGCCTGCGACGACAAGGGGCAGTTGATGACCTTCGTCGAAGCCTGCCGCGCCTTCAAGGCGGTCACCGGCAAGCTGCCGCTCGACATCACGGTGATGATCGAGGGCGAGGAGGAATGCGGCTCGAAATCCCTGTTCCCCTTCGTCGAAAAGCATGCCGATGAACTGAAGCGCGATATGGCTCTGGTCTGCGACACCGGCATGTGGAACGCGACGACGCCGTCGGTGACCACCTCGCTGCGCGGTCTCGTCTATGAGGAGGTGACCGTCACCGCCGCCGACCGCGACCTGCATTCCGGCCTGTTCGGCGGTGCCGCGCAGAATCCGATCCGCGTGCTGGCGAAGATCATCGCCGCCATTCACGACGACAAGGGCCGCATCGCCATTCCCGGCTTCTATGAGGGCGTGCCCGAATTGCCCGCCGACATCCGGGCGGATTTGCAGGCGCTCGACCTGCGGGCCGAGGATTTTCTCGGCCAGGTCGGCTTGAAAATCCCCTCGGGCGAGACCGACCGCATGGTGATCGAGCAGATTTCCACGCGTCCGGCCTGCGACGTCAACGGCATCATCGGCGGTTACACCGGCGAGGGCGCGAAGACCGTCATTGCCTCGCAGGCGAAAGCGAAAGTCTCGTTCCGTCTGGTCGGCGACCAGAATCCGGAAAAGGTGCGCGATGCGTTCCGTGCCTTCGTGCGCGAACGCGTGCCGGCCGATTGCACGGTGACGTTCGAGAATTTCGGCTGCGCGCCGGCGCTGCAATTGCCGTTCGACAATCCGGCGCTGGTGAAGGCGCGGCAGGCGCTGCAGGAGGAGTGGGGCAAGAAGGCGGTGACCGTGGGCGCCGGCGGCTCGATCCCCATCGTCGGCGATTTCAAGCGCGTGCTCGGCATGGACACCATCATGGTCGGCTTCGCGCTCGACGACGACCGCGTGCATTCGCCGAACGAGAAATACGACCTCACGTCCTTTCACAAGGGCACGCGTTCCTGGGCGCGGATTCTGGCGGCGCTGGCAGGCTGACCTCGGGCGGCGCGCACCTGCGGCGCCAGCAGCAAATGATGACGCTTGCGCTCAGCTCATCTGCGCGGTGCGGCACCGCTGAGATGGGCGACGAGGTCGCTGGCAAAGGGCGGCAGCTCGTCCATGTTCCGGAAGCAGAGCGACAGGTTGCGCGTCGCCCAATGGTCGGTCAGCCGCACGGCGCGGATCGGCATCGACTTGCGGCACCGTCTTGCTGCCGCCTCCGGCACGATGCCGACGCCGACGTGATGCGCCACCATCTGGCAGATGCCGTCGAAGGTCCGCACGCGCGCCCGGAATTTCAGCGCCTGGCCAGCGCGGGCGGCGTGCTCCTCGATATGCTCCTGCAAGGGACTGCCGGCGGACAGGCCGACGAATTCATGCCGCATGATATCCGCGAAGGCGATGTGCCGGTTTCCGGCCAGCGGATGCCCGGACGGCACCACCAGCACCAGACGGTCCACCGCGAAGGGGCGTAGCTGCAGCGCCGCGCTGTCGACGGCGTCGGAGATGATGCCGATTTCCGCCAGCCCGCCCGAGACCGCCTTGACGATTTCCGTGCTCAGCCGTTCCTTCAGATCGACATCGACATGCGGATAGCGCGACAGATAGGGCGCGAGCGCGTGCGGCAGAAACTCGGTGATCGCCGCGGTATTGGCCAGCAGCCGGATCGTGCCTTTCAGTCCCTTCGCATAGCCGCCGAGTTCGCCTTGCATGTGATCGATCTGCCGGAGGATGATGCGGGCGTGATGCGCCAGCGCTTCGCCGGCCGCGGTCGGCTCGATGCCCCGGCGGCCGCGTTCGAGCAACTGGACGCCGCTGATCTCCTCCATGCCGCGCAGCCGTTCGCTGGCGGAGGGCAGCGACAGGTTCGCCTGCGCGGCGCCGTGGGTGATGCTGCCGGCTTCGACGACCAGCAGGAACAGGCGCAAATCGGTGAGATCGAAACGCATCGGGGCAAGCTAGCATGCGATCAGCCTTCGGCCCAGACGAAGTCTGACAAAGGATCATCCGCATTGCGGCGGCCCCCGAACCTGCCGCAGATGGTGGCATGTCCGAGCTTTCCTTGTGGCTTTCCGTCTCCATCGCCGTGACCTTCTGCCTGGCCGGCATGGTCAAGGGCGTGACCGGCATGGGGCTGCCGACCATGGCGATGGGCCTGCTCGGCGCGCTCATGCCGCCCGCCGCCGCGGCGGCCCTGCTGATCGTGCCGTCCTTTGTCACCAATGTCTGGCAACTGCTCACCGGCCCGAGCTTCGCGATGCTGGCGAAGAGACTTTGGCTGATGATGCTCGGCATCGTCGTTGGCACGGTGGCCGGCGCCTCGCTTCTGGTCAGCGAGCATGTCCGCTGGACGACGACGGCGCTCGGCGCCGCCCTTGTCCTGTATTCCGCTTACACCTTGCTGGCGCGGCAATTGTCGGTCCCGCCGCGCGCGGAGCGATGGCTGTCGCCTCTGATCGGTCTGTCGACCGGTCTTGTGACCGGCGGAACGGGCGTCTTCGTGATCCCGGCTGTTCCTTATCTGCAGGCGCTGGGAC
>JAEWCJ010000190.1 GCA_023390695.1 Pseudomonadota bacterium
TGACCCGAATGCGGTCGAAATAGGGTGAATCGAATTTCATGGTCTGCGATTATTCGGACGTTCGTGTCGGACCTTCAAGACTTGACTTTGGCAGTTCCCATATCCGGGCGGTGTCGTCTTCGTCGCAGCCATTGACCTCGCCCGCCAGTTCCCATTAAGCGAACCAGCATGCAGACAAAAGATGTCATCATCGAGAAACTGACAGTCGCTTTCGCGCCGGAAAGCCTGGACGTTCTGGACGAATCCGACAAACACAAGGGACATGCCGGACACCGGCCCGGCGGTCAGACGCATTACAGAGTATATATCGTAGCGAATGCCTTCGCAGGCAAGTCTCGGATCGAGCGCCACCGCATGATCAACAATGCCCTCGCCGAAGTGATCCAGGGTGGCGTCCACGCGCTGGCCATCCATGCCAGCGCACCCGGAGAAACATAGCGAAAGCTGAGACAGGCGGCTGCGTTTGCGGACCATTCACGGGAACGGATGACGGCTGCACAGCTTGTGCCTGCCAAGCTCTGGCCATGTCGTGCTTGAGCTAGGCGAAGTCCGGCTTGGCCCGCAGATTCATTTTCTCATTCCCCTCGGGCACACGCGACAGGCGATTGGGATTGAGGACGTTGTTCAAACACTCAATGATGGGCGCCATCCGCTTTGCGTCGAGCCCTTCCCGCAGGTACAGACCGGCGGGAGGCTCCGGCAAACGCGGGAGGTAATGCTCGCGTGCGATCCTGAGATCCGGCGGGACCACCCGTTCGGGAAGCACGAAGAACCCCAAGCCTGATCGAATCGCAGCCAGATGCGCGGCCAAATCGGAGGCGACGAACGCCACCGTGTAGGACAGGCCGAAATTCTCCAGCGTCTCGATCGCCGCCCGATCGGAGACAGCATTCGGCCAGCTCAGAATCGGAATCGGCGAACCCGCTTCCAGTTGAAAGTCGCGTGCGCAAACCCAGACGAGATTCTCGGTCCACTTCGTGATTGCTTGGGCATGCGCGGGCGGCGCCGAAACAATGAATGCCAGATCGAGATAGCCGCTGGTCAGATTCTTGATCAGATCACCGGACGGTTCGCAGCAAAACTGGATCCTGTCAGTCTGTCCTGCCTTATGACAGGCCTTGACGATCTCACCGAGCATGCGATCAGCATAGACATTCGGTACGCCGATCCGGAAATGGCGCGTGTTGGGCTTGGCCCCGGATAGCGACATGATCTGATCGTTCATCGCCAGAATGCGGCGCGCGTATTTGCTGACGACCTCGCCTTTCTCTGTCAGCGCGATTCCAAGGCCGCCGCGCGAAAACACCTCGCCGCCGACCAGCTGCTGCAGGCGCTTGATCTGCGCGCTGATAGCCGGCTGCGTCACCTGCAGCGAGGAGGCGGCTTTGGTGAAGCTGCCACATTCTTGAATCGCGACGAAGGAACGCAACAGTTCAATCGGAATATTGATCCGGTCATGCCTGTGGTGCATCGGCATTGCCTCCTAAGCGCCAGGCCAAGAGACAAGAAGACGGAAGGAAAGCCACCTGAGGTTGCAACAGGGTGGCGATTTGTGACGCCCGTGGCAAACAGTTCCGGCGCGCAAATATCTCAAATACGCGTGATCCCATTATTAATTATGGCGAACAAATCGTGATTGCTCGCAACCTGCAATTGCGCCGTCAGTTCCAAATCACATTTGCAAACCGGATTTATCGGTGAAGGCCGGTGGCGTCCTGGCGGTCGCCAATTGCCGGTCCGTATTTCTCAGGAGAGATTGTCGGCCAGAAATGTCCTGACGTCGTCCGGCTCGATCTCGGGCGCGATGAAGCTCCGTCCGATGCCGCGCGCGAGAATGAAGGTGAGGCGGCCGCGCTTGACCTTCTTGTCCTGCGCAATGAGCTCCATGAACCTGTCCGCATCCGGCAACACGCCCGGGATATCGGCAATCCGCGTCGGCAGCCCCACGGCGGCGAGATGATGCTGCACGCGCTCGGCCTCCGCGACCGGAAGCAAGCCGCGCCGCGCCGAATACGCAAAAGCCAGCGTCATTCCGATCGCAATCGCCTCGCCATGCAGCAAGCGGTCGGAGAATCCCGCGGCCGCTTCCAGCGCATGTCCGAAAGTATGGCCGAGATTGAGCAAGGCGCGATCGCCGCTTTCACGCTCGTCGCGGGCGACGACATCCGCTTTCATCTGGCAGCTTTTCATCACGGCATATTCGCGTGCCGGCCCGCCGGAGAATATCTCCTGCCAATTCTGCTCCAGCCAGACGAAGAAAGCTGCGTCGCCGATCAAGCCGTATTTGGCAACTTCCGCATATCCGGCGCGCATCTGGCGCGCGGACAGCGTGTCGAGGACGGCTGTATCGGCGAGCACCAGCACCGGCTGATGAAATGCCCCGACGAGATTCTTGCCATGCCGGGAATTGATTCCGGTCTTGCCGCCGACAGACGAATCGACCTGCGCCAGCAAGGTGGTCGGCACCTGCACGAAATCGAGGCCGCGGCGGATTGCAGATGCGGCAAAACCGGCAAGATCGCCGATGACGCCGCCGCCAAGCGCCACGAGAAGGTCGCCGCGCTCGATACGCGCTTCGATCAATTGTTCGCAGATGGCCTCGAAGACGGAGTAGCTCTTGGATCCTTCCCCCCCCGGCACGATCACATGCGAATGCCCGATTCCCGATTTGGCGAACGACGCCTCGGCGGCTTCCAGGTGATGCCGGGCGACAGTCTCATCCGTCACGATTGCGCAGCGCGCACCCGGACGCAATGCCGCGACGCGCTCGCCGAGCGAGGCCAACACACCGCGGCCGATGATGATATCGTAAGCGCGATTGCCCAGAGCAACATGAACATTGGTTGCTCCGCTCGTTTGGGTGGCAGTCGTCATTCAGTCGGAACTCCTGTGCCGCTTGTGCGCGCCAGATATCCGCGCAAGGCGTCAATTATTTCGTCAACGATCACGTCATGCGGAACGTCGCGCGACTCGATCGTAAGGTCGACGTCAGCATAAACCGGATAGCGCTGTTCGATGAGCCGCCGCAACGTCGCGGCGGGGTCGTCTGTCTTCAGCAGCGGCCGATCGTTGCGCCGCTTGAGTCGCTTCATCAGCACGTCGAAATCGGCGCGCAGCCAGACCGAGATGCCCTTGGCGCGGATCGCGGCGCGGGTATCCGCATTCATGAAGGCGCCGCCGCCGGTCGCGAGCACTTGCGGACCGGCATCCAGCAGACGCGCGATGACGCGGGCCTCGCCCGCACGGAATTCCGCCTCACCCCGCGTTTCGAAGATATCCGGAATGGACATGCCGGCAGCAGCTTCAATCTCGTTGTCGGCGTCCACGAAAGGCAGCGCCAGCCTGGCGGCCAGCTTGCGGCCGACCGAGGATTTTCCCGCGCCCATCATGCCGACCAGCACGATCGAGCGCACGCCGAGGCCGACGACCGACGTGTCAGGGATTGAGGACTGGGTCTGCAGAGTGGTGTCCGACATGGTCTCGTGGGCGCGGCCTCCTGCCGCGGCATTCCTATAGCATGACTTCCGGCAGATGCCCGGCAGCCCTTGTCAGAACGGCGGGAACGTGGTCGTAGTCGAAAACGCCCCGATTCACCAAGCAGCTCCGTTCGTCACGATGCCAACGCTGTTCCGATTCCTGATCGTCGTCGGAATTATCGCCGGTATGGTTTACGCCGGGATTGCCGCATTGGCCACACTGGTCAAGCCGGAGCCGCGCGAGATTTCGGTGACGGTTCCGCAGGACCGCTTCCACAAGCAACGCTGAGAGGTCTCCGGCAGCCGCATGGCCCGCCCGGCACAATCCGACCAGACGATGGTCGATCTGTTTCTCGATATGCTGGCGGCGGAGCGCGGGGCCGGCGAAAATACGTTGTCCGCCTATACGCGCGATCTCGCCGATTTCTCCGATTTCCTTCGCTCCAAACAGCAGTCGCTGTCGACCGCATCCAGCGACCACATCCGCGACTATATGACGACGCTGGATGATCGCGGCTTTGCCGCATCGTCGGCCGCGCGCAAACTGTCCGCCATCCGCCAGCTGTTCCGCTTCCTCTATGCGGAAGGCCGGCGCTCCGACGATCCCGCCGCAATCCTGCAAGGCCCCAAACGCGGACGCGCGCTGCCGAAGATTCTCTCGGTCCAACAGGTGGATCGCCTGCTCGAGACGTCGCGGCAGGCAATGCAGAACGAAGACAGTCCAGCTCCCGAGCGGCTCCGCGCCGCACGACTGCATTGCCTGTTGGAATTGATTTACGCCACTGGCCTGCGCGTCTCCGAGCTTGTGGCGCTGCCTGCCTCCGCCGCCCGCCGCGATCAGCGCATGATCATTGTGCGCGGCAAGGGAAGCAAGGAAAGGATGGTGCCGCTCAACGACACCGCCAAGCAGGCGATGGCAGATTATCTGGCGCTGCGCGGCCAGGCGAAGGCCGGCGAATCGAAATGGCTGTTCCCGTCCATCGGTGAGAGCGGTCATCTCACGCGGCAGCACTTCGCACGCGAATTGAAAGGATTGGCGGCCGCCGCAGGCCTGCGCGCCGACCAGGTCAGTCCGCATGTATTGCGGCATGCCTTTGCCAGCCATCTGCTGCAAAACGGCGCCGATCTCCGCGTCGTTCAGACCCTGCTCGGCCACAGCGATATCTCGACCACGCAAATCTACACGCACGTGCTGGAGGAACGTCTCAAAACTCTGGTGCGTGACCTGCATCCATTGGCGGACGAATGATCGAGCCGCCGCGATGTTCGCCAGCGCGTCTAGACGCGCCACGTTCTGGAAGACGGCAATCTGTCCATTTTTCAGAGTGGCCCAACCCGTCTGGCCGCACCGCGCGGCATGCATAAATAATCAGGAACGCGGCGACGGCATCCTGCGAGCGTTGCTTGACTTGAAAGGCTATGAAGGCCAGTTTCCCCCGCCGCCGGCCCCCCCGCGGCTCCCATTCATTAAAGGTCACTTCCCCGTTCCATGCGTACTTACCTCGACTTTGAAAAGCCCGTGGCCGAACTCGAGGCCAAGGCGGACGAACTTCGTGCCGTGCAGGCCACGGGCGGAGAGGTCCAGGTCGAAGAGGAAATCCAGCGGCTGGAGACCAAGGCTGCACAGGCCCTGAAGGACCTGTATGCCAGCCTGACGCCATGGCAGAAAACCCAGGTGGCGCGGCATCAGCACCGCCCGCACTGCCTCGATTTTATCGATCAGCTGATCACGGATTTCGTGCCCTTCGCCGGCGACCGTAAATTTGGCGACGATGAAGCGATCATTGGCGGCTTTGGCCGGTTTCGCGGCGAGAGCATCTGCATCGTCGGCCATGAAAAGGGATCGACCACCGAGGCCCGCCTGAAGCACAATTTCGGCATGGCGCGGCCCGAGGGCTA
>JAEWCJ010000234.1 GCA_023390695.1 Pseudomonadota bacterium
CTACAAACGAAACCCCATAAAGAAGCGCACTCGCGCCTCTGGCACCACCACGCATTGAAGCCCCCAAGCCTGAGTTGTTTGAGTTTTTTCGGCTGGCGGGCGACCGTGAGCGGACGGCGGCTGGCTGGCTCATGCTCCGAAATGCCGGAGCTTTGTAAGTGTTGAATTCGGTAATTGTTTGTAATACTGCAGTCAAGCAGAGCGTTACAACATTATAAACTCTCTAAACTGAAGTATTTCAGTTTTAAAATGCTCTAAACTCAGAACAACGACAGATGTTTACTGTCGAATACTTGAGAATAACACTGGATGAATCGGGACCGCCGCCAAGATGATCGACGTATTGCCGTAGACGACGCGGAGTCTATTCATGGACCGCGTCGCGATGTTGCAGTCGTTGATCATCGCATCGACAGCCGTGACCTCTTCGTGGCGACGCGTGAAATCACGATTGCTCACGGCGAAGACGTCTACCGCCTGCGTTTGACCGCGCAAAACAAGCTGATCCTCACAAAATGAATCCGCACATCCATACTGCACGTCGCGCATGGCCGGTGGCGGTCATTGCAGCGCTGATTTTTCTCACCGTCCCGGCAGCGGCGCAGGAGGCCCTGAAGGTCAGGGATGCGCAGGGCCGCCAGGTCACGGTCAAGAACACGGCGCGCATTATCTCGATCGGCGGCGCCATCACCGAAATTCTGTATGCGGTGGGGATGGAAGACCGGATCGTCGGCGTCGACATCACCAGCCTCTATCCAGCGCGGGCGATGAAAGAGAAGCCGAATGTCGGCTATATGCGCCAGCTTTCGCCGGAAGGGGTTCTCGGTCTCGGTCCGACGCTGGTTCTGGCCAATGACGGCGCCGGACCGAAGGAGGCGGTGACGGTCCTTGAATCTGCCTCCGTTCCGTTCGTGCGCATTCCCGATCACTTCACGGCGGAAGGCATTGTCGAGCGCATTCGACTGGTAACGGCGGCGGTCGGCGTGCCGGCACGGGGAGAATGCCTGGCGAAGGAGGTCAATGCCGGGCTGTCGCGCCTCAGCAGCTTGCGTGCGGATATCTCGAAACGGGCGCGCGTGATCTTCATCCTGTCGTTCACGGACGGCAAGGCGACGGTTGCCGGGCGCGGCACGGCGGCGGACGGCATCATCAAACTGGCCGGTGCAGTGAACGCATTCTCCGACTTCGAGGGCTACAAGATGGTGAGCGACGAGGCGATCGTCAACGCACAGGCGGACGCCGTGCTCGGCATGAAGCGCAGCAATTTCGATATGACGCCTGACGAAGTCTTCAAATACCCTGCCTTCGGCATGACGCCGGCGGCCAAATCGAAGAAATACATCTCGATGGATGGCCTCTATCTTCTGGGCTTTGGGCCGCGCACGGCGCAGGCCGCCAGCGATCTGGCGCACGCCATTTATCCATCGCTGGCGCCCGACAAGCCGGTTGCGGAGAACGCGGGCACCGCGTCGTGCCGTGAATGACGGCCGTGACGGAGACCAAATCGGTGGCCGGCGCGGTCCGGCGGCCGCCCATGCTGCTTGTGCTGGTAATTCTGGCGCTGCTGCTGGTCATGGTCAGCCTTGTTTCCATGACGGTCGGGGCCGCGGGTATTCCGTTGCCGCGCGTTCTGGCTGTGCTTGGCATCGGCGGCGGCGATCCGGCGGTCGTCGCGCGCGATGAAGTCATTCTCTGGTCGATTCGTTTTCCGCGCGTGATACTGGCCGGATTGGTGGGGGCTCTGCTCGCGGTCTCCGGCACCATCATGCAGGGGCTGTTCCGCAATCCCTTGGCCGATCCCGCACTGGTCGGCGTCTCGAGCGGAGCCGCGCTTGCAGCCGCGGTCACCATCGTTCTCAGCGACCGCTATGTCGTCGCGCATCTGGGCTCGATCCCGTTTGAGATCCTGCCTTTCGCGGCGTTCTTCGGCGCGCTGGTGACGACCACGCTGCTCTATCGGATCGCGACCCGTCACAGCCGCACCTCGATCGCCATTTTCCTGCTTGGCGGCATCGCGATTGCGGCGCTGACCGGTGCCGGCATCGGCCTTTTGGTGTTCATGGCGGATGACCGCCAGTTGCGCGACATCACCTTCTGGATGCTGGGATCGCTCGGCGGGGCGACCTGGAGCAAGGTTTTCACGCTGTTGCCGTTTCTGATCGCCGCGATCCCGGTCTCGGTTCTCATTTCGCGCGGCCTCGATCTGCTTGCGCTCGGAGAATCGGAAGCTTTTCATTCCGGCATTGCCGTCGAACGCCTGAAGCGTGTGTCGATTGTGCTGATCGCGGCGGCAACGGGCGCGGCGGTTTCGGTGTCGGGCGTGATCGGATTTGTCGGCATCGTCGTTCCGCACCTGCTGCGGCTCGTCGTCGGCCCGAGCCATCGTCTGCTGCTGCCCGCCACGATGCTGCTGGGCGCCTGTCTGATGATGGCCGCCGACAGCGCTGCGCGTATCATCGCGGCGCCGGCCGAAGTCCCCATCGGGATCATCACCGCGCTGATCGGAGCGCCGTTCTTCCTGTACCTGCTGCTGCGCCAGCGTTCCCTCGTTTCGCTGTGACCGTCATGATCTCGGCGACCGATGTCACCTTCCGGATTGGCGCAGCGACGCTGCTGGACAAGATTTCGCTGTCGATCCAGGGCGGCGAGAGCGTTGCCCTGGTCGGCCCCAACGGGGCGGGGAAGTCGACCTTGCTCAAGGTACTTTCCGGCGAATTGCGGCCGACGTCCGGACAGGTCCTCATCAAGGGACATGCGAGCGGGCATTACCGCCCGCAGGAACTCGCTGCGCATCGCGCGGTGCTGTCGCAGATCATCACGCTGACATTTCCCTATACCGTCGAGGAAGTGGTGCGGATGGGGGCAGGCGATCGCAAGACCGCGCGCGTCGCCCGGGAAGTCGACGCCGCTTTGCACGCGGTCGACCTTGCCGGTTATCGCGACCGCATCATGACCACGCTGTCCGGCGGCGAGCAGCAGCGGGTGCATTTCGCCCGCATCCTGGTGCAGCTCGCCTATGGCGAAGCCGAGCATGGACCGGGCATCCTCATGCTCGACGAGCCGACCGCGAGTCTCGATCTGCGTCACCAGCTCGATCTGTTGCGGCTGGCGCGGGAGCGTGCGGGCAAGGGAACAGCCGTCATTGCCGTGCTGCACGATCTCAATCTGGCGACGCTTTTCGCCAGCCGCATCGTGATGCTGGATCGGGGCCGCGTCGCTGTCGATGGAACCGCCGCCGAAACCATTACCGATGAGTGGCTGGAGCGCGTGTTCAAGGTATCGACGGCGGTCGGCCGTGTTCCGGCATCGGGGGTCC
>JAEWCJ010000291.1 GCA_023390695.1 Pseudomonadota bacterium
GGTCGAGATCGATGCGCGGCGCTTCGGCGCGCGCGGCGAGCCGTATGTCCCGGAAATGTCGCTGTGGGAGCTGACCCGCCGCTACGGCTTCCATTTCGTGTCGCTGGTCTCGATCGTGATTTTCATGGTGTGGGGCTATTCGCCGACCACTTCGGTTCTTTATGCAACCGTGCTCACATTCGTCATGAGCTTCGTGCGGCCGGAGACGGCACTGATGCCGAAGAAGCTGGTGAAGACGCTGGCCGACGGCTCGATCCAGACGCTGACTGCGGCGACCACCTGCGCTGTCGCCGGCATCATCGTGGGCGTCGTCACGTTGACCGGTCTCGGCCTGAAATTCTCGGCGATCGTCATCGACTATGCCGGCGGCTCGCTGCTGCTCACCGCGATCTATACCGCGCTGATCGTCTGGATCATCGGCCTCGCGGTGCCGGTGCCGGCTTCGTACATCATCTGTGCGGTCATCGCCGCGCCGGCCTTGATCAAGCTCGGCGTGCCCGACGTCGCCGCGCATATGTTCATCTTCTATTACTCGGTGTTGTCGGAAGTCTCGCCCCCGACTGCGCTGTCGCCATTCGCGGCGGCGGCGATCACCGGCGGCGATCCCTACAAAACCACATTGCAGGCCTGGAAATACACGATCCCGGCGTTCCTCGTGCCGTTCGTCTTCGTGCTCGATCCGCAGGGGCTCGGCCTCTTGCTGAAATTGCCGGAAGGCGGAAGCTGGGTCGATATCGTGATGATCACCGGCAAGACCCTGCTGGGCCTGGGCGCGCTCGCCGCCGCCGCGCAAGGCTGGGCCCTGCGCCGCACCACGCCGCTCGAGCGCGGACTGCTGGTCCTTGCCGGGCTTCTGCTGGTGTTCCCCAGTCTTCTGGAAGCCGCCGTCGAGGCGGCGATCGGCCGCGATATCAGTTACACGGCGGCATTTGGCGTCGTGCTCGGCCTCATTGTAGTGTTGAAACAACGCATGACACCGGCCCCGTCGTCCGAGGCCGGAACAGTCATCCGGTAACAGGGAGGAAGTCAGGAATGAAACGCAACGGACTTGTGATGGCAGGGCTCGCCTTGGGCGCGCTCCTGTTTGCCGGCGCCGCCAGCGCACAGCAGAACATCGCCATCGCCACCGGCGGAACCGGCGGCGTCTATTATCCGATGGGCGGCGGCATGGCGAACGTGCTGTCCAAGCATCTGCCCGGCGTGCAGGCGACGGCGCGCGTCACCGGCGGTTCGGTCGACAATCTGAAGCTGATCGGCTCCCAGCAGAGCGAAGTCGCCTTCACCATGGTCGATGCGGCGCTCAACGCGGTCAAGGGCGAGGACAAGTTCAAGGGCAGCCCGCTCGAAGTGCGCACGCTGATGGTGCTGTATCCGAACCGCATGCATGTCGTGTCGGTGGAAGGCCGCGGCATCGAGAAGATGGCCGATCTCAAGGGTAAGCGTGTTTCCACCGGCTCGCCCGGCGGCGCCACCGAAGTGATGGCCTTCCGCGTGATCGAAGCCGCCGGCCTCGACCGCGACAAGGACATGCGGCGCGAGCGTCTCGGCGTTGCCGAATCCGTCAACGCGCTGAAGGACGGCAAGATCGACGCCTTCTTCTGGGTCGGCGGTCTGCCGACGGCCGCCGTCACCGATCTCGGCGCGACCCCCGGCCTGAAGATCAAGATGATCGATCACTCGGAAGTTGTCGAGAAGATGAACGCCAAATACGGCGCCATCTATTCGACCGATGTCATTCCGGCAAAGACCTATCCGGGTCAGGAAACCGACAACAAGATCGCGGTCGTGCAGAACATCCTGGTCGCGAATGCCAAGATGTCGGACAAGACCGCCTATGACATCGTCAAGACCTTGTTCGAGAAGCGCGACGAAGTGGCGATGGCGCATGGCGAAGCCAAGGCGATTTCGATCGACAAGCAGAACAACAAGAACACCACGATCCCGTGGCATCCCGGCGCGCTGAAATACTTCACCGAGAACGGCGCCAAGATGTAGGCGCAGCCCCGTCTCGCATCGCAAGCGGCCTCGCATTTGCGGGGCCGTTTTGCTATGGGGGGCGCCCTGAGACCGGGATGCGCGATCTCGCATCACGCGGTCTCCATCACCTTGCGGTGTCCACACAAGACAATCGGATCCGGAAACCGACAGCCAATGCCGCTCTCGCAGAAATTCTACTTCTTCATGGCCGCGGTCGGGATTTTCGCCGGCTTCGTGCTCGCCCGCTCGCCGGAAGCGGGAGACGTCGCCGTCAGGCCGGTCATCTGGCTGCTGATCGCGGTCGCCGGCTTCGATGCCGTGTCCTATGTCCAGGGCGCCGCGAAGACCGGCGGCATGCTGCGCTTCAATGCGCGCATCCTGGGTTTCACCATCGGCCTCATCTGGATGATGCTCATTCCCTACCTTGCCGGTACGCAGGTGCGCATCATCTGAGACGCTTTGACGAAGCGTTTACCATCGCGCCGACGCGGTTAACGCGATCGCAACGATAATCCGACAATTTTATCAGCCTCCACGGCGAGCCCGCCGCGGATGAGTTGTGTGTGTTGCGTTTGCGTCGGTCGCGTTGCGTGGAAGTGATGTATGAGTGCTTCGCGTAAGAGGCCGAAGGGCGCCTTGCGCCGTCCCTTCGGCCTTCTCATGTCCTGCGTCATCATGATGCCGAGTTCGATCGGGCATCAGGATCTCGCCTCGCTGATCGCGCGCCAGCCCGGCGTGGCGGAGCGCGGACGCCAGCACATCCGCACCGTTTCGACGCTGTCGGCGATGCACACCGCGACCTTCAGTTTCCCGCGCCCGCTCGGCTCCACGATTCCCGATGCGCCGGGTTATCAACTGGCGAGCCTCGATCCGCGCGCGCTGGACGTGACGGGATCGATCCGGCGCAGCGATCCCTTCTACGATCCCTTTGCCGAACGCGCGGCGCCGCCGGCGCCGGTTTATGCCTTCCCGACGGTGGAGCGCCGCCTGAAGGGCGACCTGCAGGTGCGCCGGGCGCCGCAACCGGCGCCGAAGGGGCCGCGGCTCAAGCCGCGCAAGACGCAGGAACACGCCGCGCCGCAATTGTCGACGCCCGCAACGATCCCCGCCGTTTCGCAGCACGAACCCTTCGCCATTCCGCAGAAGCTGATCAGCGAGGCCGAGCGCATGCATAAACGGCGCGTGGCGGCGGCGGAGCAGGCTGCACGCGAAGCGCGCGCGGCGATGCTGGCGATGCGGCAGCCGGCACCGGCCGAGCCGTTCATGATTCCCCAGGCCGAAATCGTCATCGCGGAACGCATGCAGGCGCAGCGGGACACTGCGGCCAGGGCGGCCGCCGTCCCGGTGGCTGAGGTGCAGGTGGAGCGGCAGGACGCCGATGCCGATCTGCTCGCGGCCGGCGCGGCGGAACCCTTCGCCGTCCCGGAGCAGGACATCGCCGCTGCCGAACAGATCGCGGCCGACCGTCTGGCCGAAGCATCGGTCTCGCCGGACGCGCAGCCGGAGGCTGTTGCGGCGGACCAGCAGCCGGCGGCCAATGCCGACGTGGCTGCTGACCCCGCGTCGCAGCCCGACGCGTCCGAGCCGTTAGCGATTTCTGCCGAACTGATCGCCGAGGCCGAGCGCATCGCGGCCGAGGGCGAAGCGGAGTCGGAAACGCCCGCCGCGGTTGCGGCCGCGCCGGACGATGACGGCATGATCGAAGCCGGTGCGGGCATTCCCGTGGTCGAGAACGATCAGATCCTCACCGACGAGGAGCCGCGCGACGAAACCATGGCCGAGGCGGCGCCGGCCCAGCCGGAAAATCCCGCGGTCGAAATGGCGAAGCTGTATTTCGGCGCCGACAGTTTCGGCGCCGAGCATGGCGGCCTTGAAGCCTATGCCCCCGGCGAAGCGCCGACCTTGCTGCCGTCCGCCAAGACCGATCCGGACATCAAGCGCTCGGCGCTGCCGTCTCCCGCGGCGAAAGCGGGCGACGCGCCTGCCGGCAAGAGCAAGGAGGTGCCGCCCGCCAAGGACGGCGAAAAGGTATCGGAGGCCAACACCACGATCGCCGCGAAAGGCGAGGTCACCGGCGCAGGCCAGCGGCCGCGGACGCCGGCCGAGCGGCTGAAGCTGACCGGTGCCTCACGCGCGAAGCAGGAGCGCTGCCTTGCCAACGCGATCTATTTCGAATCGCGCGGGGAGCCGGAGCGCGGGCAGAAGGCGGTGGCGCAGGTCGTCATGAACCGCGTGTTCTCGCCCTATTATCCCGCTAGCGTTTGCGGCGTGGTCTACCAGAACGCGCACAAACACAATGCCTGCCAGTTCACCTTCGCCTGCGACAATGTCCGCGACGTCGTCACCGAGCCGCAGGCCTGGGAGCTCGCCAAGCGCATCGCGCGCGACACGCTGGACGGAAAGATCTGGCTCGAGGATATCGGCAAGGCGACGCATTACCACGCCACCTATGTGAATCCGTGGTGGGTGCGCACCATGAAGAAGCACAAGACGGTCGGCATTCACATCTTCTACCGGCCCAAGCGCTGGGGCGACGGTTCCGACGAGCCGACCTGGGATCCGGCGGTGGTGGAAGCGACCGGCTCGATTGCGGCGCCCGACAAGTCGCGCGCCGATGCATTTGACAAGCCGAGGGGCTGACGGCCCGCCGCGCCTGATAGGAGCGCGACGTCAGATCTCGATATCGAGACCGATATCGAGATTGATCGCCGAATGCGTCAGTGCGCCGGAGGAGATGTAATCGACGCCCGTCGCCGCGATCGCCGGCGCATTCTCCAGGGTGATGCCGCCCGAGGCTTCGATCACGAGACGCCCGGCGACCATGTCGACCGCCTTCTTCATCATGACGATGTCGAAATTATCGATCAGCACGACATCGGCGAGGCCGGTGTCGAGCACCTGGCGCAACTGGTCGAGATTGTCGACCTCGATCTCGATCTTCACCAGATGGCCGGCCACCGCCTTGGCGCGTTCGAGCACGGCGCGGATGCCGCCGGCGACGGCGATGTGATTGTCCTTGATCAGGATCGCGTCATCGAGGCCGAAACGGTGATTGAAGCCGCCGCCGCAGCGCACGGCGTATTTCTGCAGCGCGCGCAGGCCGGGCGTGGTCTTGCGGGTCTCGGTCACGCGGGTGCGCGTGTGCGACACCTTGGCGACGAGTTCGGCGGTCTGCGACGCGATGCCGGACAGGTGGCCGATGAAATTCAGCGCCACGCGCTCGGCGGCGAGCACCGCGCGGGCATTGCCGCTCACCGTCACGAGCTTCGTCTTCGCCGCAACCGACTGGCCGTCGCGGGCATGCGCGATGATCTCGATATCCGGCGACAGGCGGCGGAACACCGCCTCCACCAGCGGCAGGCCGGCGATGGTGCCGGCGCCGCGTGCGGCCATCACCGCGCGCGCCTGCGCCTGCTCCGGTACGGTGGCGATTGAGGTGATGTCGCCGGCGCGGCCGAGATCCTCGGAGAGCGCGCGCGTCACCGCATCCTCGATCTCGAGCGGCGAGATGAACGCATCCGGGCAGATCAGCGACCGGCTCACCGGCGCGGTCTTGACGTCATAGAGCTGCTGCTGCGGCATGGTTCTCGATCCCTGTGGCTTGGTGTGCAATGACGCGGGCATCGGCGAGCGTCAGGAACGTTCGCTGCGCGCGCGTCGCGGTGTCCGGATGATCGGACCGGAAATGCCCGCCGCGGCTTTCGCGGCGGTCGCAGGCGGCGGCGGTGACCAGCAGGGCCGCCGCGGCCATGTTCTTCAATGCGGGCGAGGGCGCTTCGTGTTCGATGCGCAGGATCTCCGCCAGAGCCGACGTGAGGCCTGCCGCGTCGCGGATGACGCCGACCTTGGCCGACATCAACTGGCGCAATGCGCGCACCTGTTCCGAAATATCCGGCTGCGGCGCGAGCTTCTCGTCCTGCGCAACATTGGTCTGCGCGTCGGGCAAAGCCGTCTTGATGTCGTCGGCGACCCGCGCCGCCAGCACCACCGCTTCCAGCAGCGAGTTGGAGGCGAGGCGATTGGCGCCATGCAGGCCGGTGGCGGCGACTTCGCCGGCCGCCCACAATCCTTGCAGCGACGTGCGTCCCTGCAGGTCGGTGGCGACGCCGCCCATGTGATAATGCGCAGCCGGCGCGACCGGGATCGGCTGCCGCGCCGGATCGAGGCCGGCCGACATGCAGGCAGCGTGCACGGTCGGGAAGCGCTCGGCAAATGCATCGCCGATCGCCTGCCGTGCGTCGAGGAAGGCGCCGCGTCCGGCCGCGATCTCGGCAAAGACCCCGCGCGCCACGATATCGCGCGGCGCGAGCTCGGCGTCGGGATGCAGGCGCGGCATGAAGCGCTCGCCGAGGCCATCGATCAGCGTCGCGCCGTCGCCGCGCAGGGCTTCGGTGGCGAGCGGCGCGGGGTCGCGGCCGATATCGATGGCGGTCGGATGGAATTGCACGAATTCGGGATCGGCGATGGTCGCGCCGGCGCGGGCGGCGATGGCGAGGCCGCTGCCGCTGGCATCCGCCGGATTGGTGGTGACGGCATAGAGCGCGCCGATGCCGCCGGTGGCGAGCACGATCGCGCGGGCCGGCAGAGTCACGCGCTTGTCGCCCGCCTGCGCCCGCAGTCCGGTCACGACGCCGTTCCGCGCCAGCAATTCCTGCGCGACAAAACCTTCCAGCAGCCGGATATGCGGCGCCTTGCGTACGGCCGCGATCAGCGCCGTCATGATCGCCTGGCCGGCGGCGTCGCCCTTCACGCGAACGATGCGGCGCGCGGAATGCGCGGCTTCGCGCGAGACCGCGAGGCGGCCTTCCAGATCCTTGTCGAAGGGCACGCCGTAGGAGAGGAGATCGCGCACGCGCGCCGGCGCTTCGCTCACGATGTCGAGCGCCACCGCCGCATCGACGAGACCCGCACCGGCGATGACGGTGTCGCGCGCATGCGCGTCCGGCGTGTCGCCTTCGGCCACCGCCGCGGCGACGCCGCCCTGTGCCCACGCACTGGAGGCGCCTTCACCCAGGGGGGCGGCGGTCAGCACGGTGACCGGCCGCGGCGCGAATTTGAGCGCGCAGAACAGACCGGCGAGGCCGCCGCCGACAATGATCACGTCGTCGATTTGTTGCGACATGTTGCGCTCCTTCACCCTCCCCTGGAGGGGGAGG
>JAEWCJ010000246.1 GCA_023390695.1 Pseudomonadota bacterium
AGCACGCGGGTCTTGCCGGTGCCGGCGCCGGCCAGCACCAGCACCGGGCCGTCCAGCGTCTCCACCGCCTGCCGCTGCTCGGCATTGAGCCCGTCGAGATAGGCGGTGGTGGCGCCGCGGGCGGCCATGGCGGCGCGGGCGGCGATGCCGCCGGCGGCGGGGACGGGCGAGGGGGCGGGGTTTTTCTTCAGCTCGGCCATTTCACCAATCGGATTGTATGCGTACGCGTCTTCGCAGGTCGGGGGGCAGGGCTCAAGCCGCGCTCGCGGCCGATAAGGGAGGGCGATCCCGGCGCGAACAAGACGCCGGATGCGCGAATCTCGCCCCCAACATGGCATCTGGAGGAAGAAAACGGGAGGGGCGGGCGGACATGCGGTCCTTGCGCCGGGGAGGCCCGGGAACAGCGCGGCGAGGAGCGGAAATCGGGCCCTTTCAGGCCTTTTCCGGCATCGCCACGCGGCGCCCCACGGCCTCCGGATGCGGCAGGCGGGAATGCGAATTCTTCAGTTGCGTCAGCCGCTTGGCGACATCGGGGGTAAACGGTGCGGCCTTCTTGCAGGTGACGTCGACATGCAGCGACAGATTCTCCGAGGTCGCCGCCACCCACCCCTCAACTGCATGAAATAACTGCTGAAAAAAGTGCAGCCGCTTGGCGTCGAAGTCGAGCAGCTGGAACGTCACCCGCACCGGATCGCCGCTATGTAGTTCGCGCAAATAGCGAATATGCACTTCCGCCGTGAACAAGGATCTTCGGCGCTCTTTCAGGTAATCCTCGCCGATCCCGGCCAGAAAATACATTTCGTCCACCGCCTGATCGAACAGCACGCTGTAATAGGCCATGTTGAGATGATCGTTGTAGTCGATCCAGCGCGGCTCGACCCGCATCAGTGAAGAGACGAAGGGCGCGAAAAAGACAGGTTCGAAATCGGTATAGTCGAGCATAACGACTGAACCCCATCTGGTGATGTTTTGTTCCTGCAAGCGTGAGCTTTTCGATTGCGCGCGCCGGATATGGCACCCGGTCAAATCGAGCGGACAGCCAAGATACCAACGCTGCCGCGTTAGCCTCTAAGGCTTGCCCTATCGACGCTTTCAGAAAAAATGCCGTATGAAACATATTCTATTCTTCGGGTGAGATGATTGCATCCCATTTTCTTCGCGACGTTCCTCGACGCAGCCGCTTGCCGTGCCGCTGGCCGAAGCTCCGATTGTCATGCCCTGTTTTGGATTCTGGGCGATGACAGCCAGTCATCCCTCCGCGCTGCTTTGATTGCGGCATGCCGGTTCTGCTACATTGCATATGAGCCGAAAATGGCGCCGGGAAGCATGCAATGGTCTCTGTGGTTCAGGAAAGACACGCGGGCGCGCGCGACGGCACGGCCTCGACTGCCGCGATACAGGCCCTGACGGCCGCATTCGGCAATCGCGTGGTGACATCGAATGCCGTGCGCGAGCAGCATGGCAACACCTTGACCTGGATCCCGAACCAGCCGCCGGATGCGGTGGTGTTCCCGCAGAACGGCGATGAGGTGCAGCAGATCGTCCGCATCTGCGCGCAGCATGGCGTGCCGGTCATTCCCTATGGCACCGGCACCTCGCTGGAAGGTCACATCAATGCGCCGCATGGTGGCGTGTCGATCGACTTCCGCGATATGAACCGGATCCTCGCCGTTCATGCCGAAGACCTCGATTGCGTGATCGAGCCGGGCGTCACCCGCAAAATGCTCAACGAACATCTGCGCGATCAGGGACTGTTCTTTCCCATCGATCCGGGTGCCGATGCCTCGCTCGGCGGCATGGCGGCGACGCGTGCCTCTGGCACCAATGCGGTGCGCTACGGCACTATGAAGGACAATGTGCTGTCGATGAAGGTCGTGCTCGCCAATGGCGAGATCATGACCACCTCGCGCCGGGCTCGCAAATCCTCCTCCGGTTACGATCTCACCCGTCTGATCGTCGGTTCGGAAGGCACGCTCGGCGTCATCGTCGAGCTCACGCTGAAGCTGCAGGGAATTCCGGAAGCCATCGCCGCCGGAATCTGTCCGTTTCCGAGTGTCGAAGCCGCGTGCAACGCCACCATCCTCACGATCCAGTCCGGTGTTCCGGTCGCGCGCATTGAATTGCTGGACGAGGTGCAGGTGCGGGCCTGCAACGCCTATTCGAAACTCAATCTGCCCGAGACGCCGATGCTGCTGGTGGAGTTTCACGGCACCGAAGCCGGGGTCGCCGAGCAATCGCAGCGTTTCGGCGAGATCGCCCAGGATTTCGGCGGGGGTCCGTTCGAATGGGCGACCAAGGCGGAAGACCGCACGCGGCTCTGGCAGGCGCGCCATGACGGCTATTGGGCGGCGCGCGGCCTGCGCCCCGGCGCCAGCGCGCTTGCGACCGATGTCTGCGTGCCGATCTCGCGGCTGGCGGAATGCGTCACCGAGACCCAGCGCGACGCACAGGAGTCCGGTCTGCTGACGCCGCTCGTCGGTCATGTCGGAGATGGAAATTTCCATCTGTCGCTGCTGATCGATATGGACAGTCAGGAAGAAGTCAAAACTGCGAAAAAATTTCTGGAACGGCTGGCGGAGCGGGCCTTGGCCATGGAAGGAACCTGCACCGGCGAACACGGTGTGGGGCAGGGCAAGATGAAATATCTGCCGGCCGAGCACGGCGCCGCGGCCATGACCGCCATGCGGGCGATCAAACAGGCGCTTGATCCGAACAACATCATGAACCCTGGCAAAATGCTGCCGGAGGGCTAAATGAGGATCACAGAAATGCCGCTGTTCGGCGGCATTTCTGTACCCTGTCAACCGTCGCTCCTGACCCGGATGTTTGCTTTTGCCAAAGCGGGCGGCGCGGCTATGGTGGCGTGAGCTCGTTCTGTCGGGCAATTGGCCGCGCAAGTTTCCTGGTGCACATGTGCAGACAACTCTGCTTGGTCTGGCGATCGCGTTGATCCTGGCGCTGCTGACGGCGCTGGTGGGTCCGCTTTTCGTCGACTGGACACAATATCGGTCGGCGCTCGAAGTGCAGGCAAGCCGTCAGCTCGGGTTGCCGGTGCGGGTAAGCGGGCCGATCGATGTCCGCCTGCTGCCCTCGCCGTCGCTGCTGTTGAGCCGCATCGAGATCGGTTCCGACAGCGCCCAGCAGCCGCTGCGGGCCAAGGCGCTCGGCATCGAGCTCGCTTTGGGCAGCCTGATCCGGGGACAATTGCGCGCCACCGAATTGCGGCTGGTCGGACCGGACGTCGTCGTCAGTCTCGGCAGGGACGGCCGGCTGAACTTCCCCAATCCGAGCGTCGGGTTCAATCTGAACGACGTCTCAATCAGCAAGCTGCATATCGAGGATGCGCGCCTGTCGTTTGTCGATGCCGCCAGCGGCAAGCGAGCGGTCCTCGACAAGCTGTGGTTCGGCGGCGATGTGCGCTCATTGGGAACCGGTATATTCCGCGGCGAGGGCGCCTTCGTCCTGAATGGCGGTCTTCACGGCTATCGTATTTCCACGTCGCGTCCGGACGACGGCGATCCCAGAATTCGCCTGAACGTGGAACCGGCCGATATGCCCTTGCTGGTCGAGAGCGAAGGCACCCTGTCGGTTTCCGAAGGTGCTCCGCGCTTCGAAGGCGCGGTGACGTTCATGCGTCCGGTCGGTGCGGCACATGCGGG
This sequence comes from Pseudomonadota bacterium, assembly GCA_023390695.1. The sequence continues at coordinate 3,660 of JAEWCJ010000246.1, forward strand.
TAGTGGCCAGGCCGCGATGAGCGAGCCGTGGCGTTTCACGTCGCGCGTCACGGCAACGTCCGCTTCGGCGCTGTTCGAGCAACTGGAATTTCAATTCGGGCCGGACGAGCGGGCGCTGAAGGCGACCGGCACCGCCGAAATGACTTTCGGCGAAGATCCGCGTGTCGAGGCCGTGGTATCTGCGCGCCAGATCGATCTGGATCGTGCGCTGGCGTCGCAGGAGCAGCCGCGCCGGGATCCGGTCAGCGCCGTGAAAATGCTCATGGCGGCGCTGCCGAGCCTCTCGCGCACATCACTGCCCATCAAGATCGGTTTCGGCGTGGACGGTGTGACGCTGGGCGGCGCCTCGGTTCATTCCCTGCGCGGTGATCTCGCCGCAACCGCCGACGGGATTGCGTTCCATGGCGTGGAATTCAGGGCGCCGGGGTTCACCCAGGTTCAGATGAACGGCCACTTGAACGTGGCAGACGGCGGCGTCGCGTTCGCCGGACCGGTCGACGTCAGTTCCGTCGATCCGCGCGCCTTTGTCGCCTGGCTGGAGGGCAAGAACGAAACGCCTGCGGGAACTGCGGCGTCTCTGCGCGGCCGCGGAGAACTCACGCTCGACGACAGCAAGCTCTCGATCGACCGGCTGGTCCTTGAGGTCGACCGGAAGCCGGTCAACGGACATCTCGTCTATTACTATCCCGCGAACGATCGCAAGGCGCGCCTCGATGCCGGGCTGAAGGCCTCCGACGCGGATCTCGATGCGATGATGGCGCTTGCAAGCGCCGTGCTGAAGGACAGCAAGCTGGAGAAGCCGGGCGAGGTGTCGCTCGTGCTCGACATGGAACGCGCGCGTTTCGCCGGGCTTGATGCGCAGCGTGCGCATGTGAAGGCGAGTTTCGATGCCGGCGGTCTGAAAATCGAGCGTCTCAATATCGGCGATTTCGGCGGCGCCAGGATCGACGCTCAAGGTGTTATCGACACGGCCTCCGTCTCGCCGCGCGGCAACATGACCGTCAACATCGAGGCACGCGATCTCAGCGGGGCCACCGCGCTGGTGGAGAAATTCGCCCCGCAATCGCTCGACGTGGTGCGCACCGTGTCCGAGCGCGCCGGACAGGCCAGTCTGCGTGCGGCACTGGATGTCGGTGCGGCGCCAGGCGGGCAGGCGGGACAGAGCCAGGCGCGGCTCGATCTTGGCGGCAGCATCGGCGCCACACGTATCGGTCTCAAAGCCACGGCAACCGGCACCGTGGCGGAGGCCTCGAAGGCGCAGGTGCAAATCGACGGAGAGCTGGCGGGCGACGATGCCGCCATGCTTCTGCGGCTGGCCAGCCTTGATCGTTTCATTGCCGCCGGCAACACCGCCGGCAGGGTGTCGCTTGCGGCGAGTGGACCGCTCAATGGCGATGTGCGGTTCGAGGCCCGCGCTGCCGCCGGCAACCTCGATGCGCGCGCGCATGGCCGCTTGCGACCCTTCTCCGGCACCGGCCTGTCGGGCGATTTCGACATTGCCGTTGCGAAGGCGGATGCGGGTGCGCTGCTGCAGCCGCCGCGATCCTTGCCGGTGACGTTTTCGGCGCGGGCGGCGCTTGCGTCGTCGTCGCTGCAATTGAATCAGATTTCCGCGCAGATCGCCGGCACGCCGCTCCGCGGGCGACTTGGCTTGAAATTCGGGCCGGTGACCGAAACCGAGGGCGATATCGAGATCGATGCCGTCGACGCCTCCGCCGTGATCGCAGCCGCGAGCGGCTTCGCCGCCGGCGACAAGCTCTCCTCCGAGGAGCCGTTCGGGCGCGGCCTCTATGCGCGCGCGAATGGCCGAATTGGCTTCCGGGCCAAGACTGCGTCGCTGACCGACACGTTGGTCATGCGCGGCGTCAAAGGGGCCTTGCGGCTGGCACCGGCAGACCTCGGCGTTGAAGTCGAGGATGCGGAATTTGCGAAAGGGCGTCTGTCGGGAGAACTCTCGACGCGGCAAACGCCGGACGGCACGACGGCCAAGCTGCGTGTGATGATGAAGGGCGCGGATGCGGACGTTTTGATGCAGGGCGTTGCAGGACCGCAGGCGGCGGGCCCGCATATGTCGGGCCGGGTCAATTTCAATGCCGAACTCGATGCCGCCGGCCGTTCGCCGAAAGCCCTGATCGGATCGTTGAACGGCGCCGGGACGCTCACGGTGGCGGACGCGCGCGTCAAAGGCCTCGATCCGAAAGCCTTCGCAGTGGCCATGCGGGCGGTGGATCAAGGATTGCCGCTGGATGGCATTCGCGTGCGGGATGTCATGTTGCCGGCGCTGGATAACGGACCGTTGGCGATCGGTGTGGCGGAAATGGCATTCACGGTGAGCGGCGGGCAGGTGCGCTTCGGAACCCTGCTGGCGCAGGCGGATGGCGCCGACGTGACCATGTCGGGTTTGCTGAATCTGGCCGAGCGGACGCTGGATTCCCGCATCCTGCTCACCGACAAGGCGGCGGCAACGGCGGCGGGGCGCCCGGAGATTGCGATGCAGCTCAAGGGTCCGGTCGCGTCGCCGGACCGCAATGTCGACGTCGCGGCGCTGACCGGATGGCTCGCCCTGCGTGCGGTCGAGCAGCAGGCGAAGAAGCTGGAAGCGATCGAGCGCGGCGCGGTGCCGCCGGTGACATCGTCGGTGCCGCCGCCTGCTTCAGCCGTTCCGCCGCCCACTTTGCCCGAGCGAATGTCCGTGCTGCCGCGCACCCGGCCGGCCGCAGAAATCCGGGCCGCGCCGCTGCCGCCGCCGGTCGATATCAGACCGGCGCCGGGATTCGCGCCGCCGCCCCCGCAGAGCGAGCCGCGGCCGCAGAGCCGGTCGGCTCCGCAGCTTCTGGCGCCGCTCACGCGGGAATCGAGCTTCTAGAATTATTCAGTCTGCACGCAGATCCGCAGACACAGGCTGCGGCATTTCGCGATGGGCGCCGTTGCCGTTGTCGCGCTGTCCGCGATAGTGATCGAGCACGAACAGTCTGATCGCGGACGACAGGTTGCCGTGCTTGCGCTGGGAATCGATGCTGGCCACAAGATCGGAGAGGGTCTGCTCGTTCTGGTCGGCGATTTCTTTCAGCCCCTTCCAGAACGCATCCTCAAGACTGACGCTCGTCTTGTGGCCCGCGATCACGATGGACCGCTTCACGACGGGTGATTTCATTCGCCTCTCCGCTTTCCAGCCGGTGCCGGTCGAGATCGCGGGCTGACTTCTCGTTGCGTGTACTCTACAGTGCACGCTCCGCTTTCGATTGGCCGTGAATGAACCGATTTTCCGCAGCCTGCTTCTCTCGCAGCTGCCTTGCGGTCCGTTTACGCACCCCTCGAAGATTGACGACGTCGCCCATCGTTATCGACCGGTTACCACCGGTTATGAACGGAGCCCTCGGGCCCCTTCCAACCGACATACGCGCTGTTGAATGCGCCAAGAGCGTGGCGTTGAAAAGGCGGAATTACGCACCGCACAAATTTCCGGTTTCTTTTAACTTAACAGATCATTTGGCATTTGATCGACTAGTTTGGCTTTATCATTTTTTCAGGGCGAACCAGCCTGTCGAACTCCTGTTCCGAGACAAATCCGCCGCCGACCGCCTCTTCCCGCAGCGTACTGCCGTTCTGATGCGCTAATTTTGCGACCTTGGCCGCGTTATCATAGCCAATTTTGGGGGCCAGCGCGGTCACCAGCATGAGCGAGCGCTCCATCAATTCCTTAATGCGTTTTTCGTCGGCCTTGATGCCGACCACGCAATTTTCGGCGAACGAGCGGCTGGCATCGGCGAGCAGGCGGATGGATTGCAGCATGCAATGGGCCAGCACCGGCTTGTAGACATTGAGCTCGAAATGCCCCTGGCTTGCGGCGACGGTGACGGTGGTCTCGTTTCCGAACACCTGGCAGCATACCATGGTCAGTGCTTCCGCCTGTGTCGGGTTCACCTTGCCCGGCATGATCGAGGAACCGGGCTCGTTTTCCGGCAGGATCAATTCACCAAGGCCCGATCGCGGACCGGAGCCGAGAAGGCGAATGTCATTCGCGATCTTGAACAGGCCGGTCGCCATCGCATTCAGCGCGCCGTGCACGAACGCATAGGCGTCGTGCGCCGCCAGCGCCTCGAATTTGTTCGGCGCGGAGACGAAGGGGAGTTTGGTGATCGCGGCGACATGCTGGGCGAACAGCTTTGCGAATTGAGGCTTGGAATTGAGCCCCGTCCCGACGGCGGTGCCGCCTTGCGCCAGGGGGTAGAGATCCTTCAGCGCCAGCTTGATGCGCGCGATGCCCGATTTCATCTGCGCGGCATAGCCGGAGAATTCCTGTCCCAAGGTGAGCGGCGTTGCATCCTGCGTATGCGTGCGGCCGATCTTCACGATCCTGGCGAATTCCTTCTCCTTCTCCACCAGCGCCGCATGCAGGCCCTCAAGCGCAGGCAGCAGGTGATGGACGATCTCCTGCGCGGCGGCGATGTGCATCGCAGTCGGGAACGAATCGTTCGAAGACTGGCTCATGTTGACGTGATCGTTCGGATGCACCGGCGTTTTCGAGCCGGGCTCGCCGCCGAGCATCTGGATCGCCCGATTGGCGATCACCTCGTTCACGTTCATGTTGCTCTGCGTGCCGGAGCCGGTCTGCCACACCACCAGCGGGAAGTGATCGTCGAGCTTGCCGTCGATCACTTCCTGCGCGGCCTGCACGATGGCGCGTCCGCGTTTGCTGTCGAGGCTGCCGAGCTCCATATTGGTCTCGGCTGCGGCGCGTTTGACGATCGCCAGCGCACGCACCAGCGCGCGTGGCATGCGCTCCTCGCCGATCCGAAAATTGTTACGAGACCGTTCGGTTTGCGCGCCCCAGTGCCGGTCGGCGGCAACTTCAATGGGGCCGAAACTGTCGCTTTCTGTCCGCGTCTTCATGGGCGCGCGTCCGTTATTTGAGGGATGTGTCGAAGGGGCTATTTCTTGCGGAAGCGGTCCAGACGGACGACTTCGCCCATCGGCTTGTCGGGGTCCGGCTCGTCGGTCTCCGCTTCGTTCGCGGAGATATCCGCGACGGGCGGCTTGTCCTGACTGCCCCGCCCGGCGCCATTTTTGGCCGCGGGCGCAGATTTCTCGGCGGGCTTCGCCGGCGCGTCGTCTTCGTCGCTTGCGGCCGTGCCGGCGGTGGGCTCGATCGTCTCGAACTGCAGGCCGAACTGCACCGACGGATCGAAGAAGCCCTTGATCGCAGTGAAGGGGACGACCAGCCGTTCCGGAACGCCGCCGAAGGACAGGCCGACCTCGAAGCCTTCCTCGCTGACGCTGAGGTCCCAGAATTGATGCTGCAGGATGATCGTAATCTCGTCGGGATACTGCTCCCGCAACCGCGGGGAGATGCGCACACCCTCGGCGCCAGTGTCGAAGGAAATATAGAAATGGTGATCGCCGGGCAGGCCGTTCTTGGCGGCGTCGGCCAGAACATGGCGGACAACGCCGCGCAGGGCCTCCTGGGCCAGCAGGTCATAGCGGATGTGATCAACGGCCATCGTGGCGATTTTGCCTTCGGTTCAGAGAGATTCGGGCTGCCGGGATGCTAGCGCCCCTGCCGCCAGCCGTCAGCCTCGATAAATTTTTCTGACGCGAGGAAAGTGGGGGCTTCTGTTGCCAGGTGCCCCCGAACCCCGCCTGACGGAGCTTAACCCGCCAGGGCTTTGAATCGGTCTTTCAAACTGCCTTACGCAGCCTGAGCAACCGGAGCATAGTTGTCGTTGGCTACTATACGAGTGGCCCGATATCGGTGGTACCATGCCGAGCAAAAGCGCGCCTTTTACGCCCTCGTCGATCCTATTTCGCCCCCGCCGCAGCCCAGCTGCGCTGCGCTCTGGTGGAGGCGCCGGGTACTGCCCCCGGGTCCGAAAGGTTTATTGCGACGGCCATTTATCGCCATAGCCGGCTTGCGCCGGCACCCATGAATATAAGGAAGAACGGGACAGGAAAAAAGAGGCACGCCAACGCGGCGGCCGGCCGCCGATTTTAATGGCAGGGCCCGCTCTGTGGGGCAAAGGCAGACGGCGAAGGCACACTCCGCGCGTCCGATCGCATTTCGTGTTCGCTGTTTGGGCACCCCCTTGGCTGACATAAGTTGTGGACATGGGGATGCTGCACGCTGCTGCCGTTAAAACTTGCGGTCGCCAGCATCCGCCGACGGCGTCCGTTGCGCAGTGCAATGAAATGAACCGGATGTCTCTGCCTATGACATATTTTGCTGCACGGCACCCGCTAGATATCTTTGTTCCGCCTGTAAAAGCCGCTTCCGATTCCCGAAGTCGATCTGCTAGAGAGACCCGACCTGTAAGAAGTGACAGCCTGTAAGAAGTTACAGCCTGTAAGAAATTACAGCCTGTAAAGAACGACAGGGAGAGTGGGGGAGCACTTGATGGCGGACTCAGGACAACACACGGGTGCGGGCAAACGCATCCGTAATCCGCAGGACTTCTATGGTGGCCTTGTGCTGGCCGCCTTCGCTTTGTTTGCGCTGTGGGCGAGCAGCGACCTTCCGGGGATGCGCGGCTTTGCATTCGGGCCGGGCACGGCGCCGCGCTTGTTCGCGGTATTGCTGCTGGGAGTGAGCATCGCGATCGCAGTGACGGGCGTGATCAGCGACGGACCGCCACTTGAACGGTGGGGCATTCGCGGACCGGTCCTGTTCATCGCGTCGGTGGTTTTCTTCGCTGCGACGATTCGTCCGTTGGGAATGATCATCGCGAGCTTCGGATCCCTCGTCATTGCGTCTTCCGCGAGCAGTGAAGCGCGCTGGCTGGAAACCCTGATCTGGACGGCGGTGCTGACGGCCTTCTGCGTGCTGCTGTTCGTTTATGGTCTCAAGCTGCCGCTGCAGCTCTGGCCGAGGTTCTGATCGCCATGATGGATCTTCTCAGCAATCTTGCGTTCGGTCTCAGCGTTGCCGCGAGCCCGACCAACATCATGCTCTGCCTGATCGGAGCCCTGGTGGGCACGCTCATCGGCGTTCTGCCCGGACTTGGCCCGGTGGCGACCATCGCCATGCTGCTGCCGATCACATACGGTCTGCCGCCGGTCGGCGCGCTGATCATGCTGGCGGGCATCTATTACGGCGCCATGTATGGCGGCTCGACCACCGCCATTCTGGTGAACATTCCCGGCGAATCCGCGTCAGTGGTGACAACGCTGGACGGCCACCAGATGGCCAAGCAGGGCCGCGCGGGTCCTGCGCTGGCGATCGCCGCCATCGGTTCGTTCTTCGCAGGTTGCGTCGCCACCGTGGTGATCGCCGCCGCGGCAGCTCCGCTGACCAGTATCGCCCTGTTGTTCGGCCCCGCCGAATATTTCTCGCTGATGGTGCTGGGCCTCATCTTCGCGGTGGTGCTGGCGAAAGGTTCGGTGCTCAAGGCCATCAGCATGATCCTGTTCGGTCTCGTGCTGTCGATGGTCGGGTCCGACCTTGAAACCGGTGCGGGCCGGATGAATTTCAACATCCCCGAACTGGCCGACGGCATCAACTTCGTCGTGATCGCCATGGGCGTGTTCGGCTTCGCGGAAGTGCTGCGCAATCTCGAACAGACCCACAGCCGCGACATCGTGAAGGCGAAGATCACCGGTCTGATGCCGACACGCGAGGACCTGAAACAGGCGGCGCCCGCCATTGGTCGCGGAACGGTTCTGGGGTCGGTCCTCGGTATCCTGCCGGGCGGCGGTTCGATCATCGCAGCGTTCGCCGCCTATACGCTCGAGAAGAAGCTGGCCAAGGATCCCCGGCGGTTTGGTCGCGGTGCGATCGAAGGCGTTGCGGCACCCGAGACCGCCAACAACGCGGCGTCGCAGACCTCCTTCATCCCGCTGCTGACGCTCGGCATTCCGCCGAATGCCGTGATGGCGCTCATGGTCGGCGCGATGACGATTCACGGAATCGTGCCCGGGCCGCAGGTCATGACCAAGCAGCCCGATCTGTTCTGGGGCATGATCGCCTCGATGTGGCTCGGCAACCTGATGCTGCTGATCATCAACCTGCCGATGGTCGGCGTGTGGGTGCGTCTGCTGCGCGTGCCGTATCGTCTGCTCTATCCGTTGATCCTGATCATCTGCTGCATCGGCGTCTATTCGGTGAACAACGCACCGGCCGACGTCTATATGACCGCCGCCTTTGCCATTTTCGGCTATTGGCTGGTCAAGCATGATTTCGAGCCGGCGCCCATGCTGCTCGGCTTCGTGCTCGGTCCGCTGATGGAGGAAAATCTGCGCCGGGCCATGCTGATCGGTCGCGGTGACGCGACGGTGTTCCTCACCCGGCCGATTTCGGCAACGCTGCTGGCGATTGCCGCGATCCTGCTCATCATCTCGGTGCTGCCGGCGATGCGTAAGAAGCGCGAGGAAGTCTTCGTCGAAGACTGAGGCGGACTGAACACCACAGGCGACCTTCTGACGGCCGTTCCTGACCCAGGGAGCGGCCGTTAGTCTGACTAATGGCTAATAAGGCGGCCGCGCCTTGCACTGGCGAAAAGTGGCGATTTGCGATATTTCCCGCCGCGAATAACATCGCAATCTGCGACGCTAATATCGGGTCTTTGAAACCCTTGGGAGGAGTGAATGAGTATTGTGTCCCGTCTGACCGGGCTTCTGGCCGGTGCTGCTCTTCTGATGAATGCCGCCTCCGCTGCCGCACAGGCGGATTATCCGAGCCGGCCGATCAACCTGATCGTGCCCTTCGCGGCGGGTGGCCCGACCGACATTGTTGCGCGCATCGTCGCCGATCACATGTCGAGGACGCTGGGCCAGCAGATCGTGATCGAGAATGTCGTCGGCGCCGGCGGAACCACCGCTTCGACCCGTGCCATGCGCGCGACCAACGACGGCTACACCATTATCATGGGCCACATGGGCACCCATGCGGCTTCGGTCGCGCTCTATCCCAAGCTTGCCTATCACCCTTCCAAGGATTTCGAGCCGATCGGTCTGGCCGCCGGTACGCCGGTGCTGATCGTCGCCAAGAAGGACTTTCCCGCGAAGGACCTGAAGGAATTCGTCGCCTACGTGAAGGCGAATACCGACAAGATGAACATGGCGCATGCCGGTGTCGGCTCGGTGTCGTTCACGACCTGCCTGCTGCTGAATTCGATACTGAACGTGAAGCCGACGTCCATCCCGTTCCAGGGCACCGGACCGGCGCTGAACGCGTTGGTTGCCGGTCAGGTCGACTATATGTGTGACCAGATCGTCAATCTCGTCCCGCAGATCAACGCCGGCAACATCAAGGCCTATGCGATCGGAACGCCGGAGCGCAATCCGGCGCTTCCGAATGTCCCGACCTCGAAGGAGGCCGGATTGCCCGAATTCCAGGCGGTGGCCTGGAACGCCCTGTTCGCCCCGAAAGGCACGCCGAAGCCGGTTCTCGACAAGCTCAGCGGCGCGCTCGACAAGGCGCTGGACGACGAGGGCACCCGCAAACGCCTGTTCGACCTGGGCAGCGACATTCCGGGCAAGGATCGCCGCGGCCAGGACGCGCTCGCCAAGCTGGTGGAGAGCGAGATCGCCAAATGGTCGCCGATCATCAAGGCGTCCG
>JAEWCJ010000371.1 GCA_023390695.1 Pseudomonadota bacterium
GGCCACAGCCCATATTCCGTTCGCCTCGGCCGTTCATCCTACCAGGCGCGGCTGCGCCGCGCGCCTCAGGATGACGGGGACGGGTTGTGCACGCCTACGACAGCAGCTCCATCTTGCCGCCGACCGGAATATTCGGCGCCGGCTTGTTGGCGGTGATGACGAGATCAAGGTTGCCGCCCTTGCGCTGCCATTGCCCGGCGACCAGCGGCGTCTTGGTGACGTTCTTCACCGGCTGGCCGCTCCACTTCACCGGGCCGACGATCGACTGATAATCGGTGGCGACGATGGCATCGCGGATCGCCTCGGGCGAAAGCGACTTCGCGCGCTTGAGCGTGTCGATGGCGACTTCGAACAGCGCGTGCTGGAAGCCGATGGGCTGCGTCCACGGCTTGTTCGCGGCTTTCTCGTAGGCGGCTGCCAGTTCCTTCGAGCTTTGGCCGGTTAGGCCGGACTTGAAGGGATGGTTCGGCGACCACCAGATTTCGGTGGTGAGGCCGTTGCCGCGATCGCCGAGTGCGTTGACCGCGGACGGGAAGAGCAGCGCCTTGGCGACGGTCACGATTTTAGGCCTGAATCCCTGCTGGGCCGCCTGCGACCAGAACGTGGCGAAATCCGGCGGAATGAACACGCCGGTCACGATCTCGACATTCGCCGCCTTGAACGCGGAAATCTGCGCGGTGAAGTCGTTGTTCATCAGCTGGAAACGGCCGGGATCGATCAGCTTGTAGCCGGCCTGCGGCAAGGCCGCCGGGAAGCCAAGCTTGGCGTCGCCGAAGGCATTGCCGTCGGAATCGTTGGAGAACATGCCGCCGACCACCTTGTTGGTCTGCGCGCTGTCCCACAACGAGGTGAATGAGGCGATGATGTCCTCAAGTCCCCAGAAGAAGTGGTACGTCCAGTTGAAGCCCTTTTTCGGATCACCCTTGCGGCCGAAGAAGTAAGGCTGCCAGGGACAATTGGTGGTGATGCAGGGCACTTCGTTGACTTCGGCCTGGTCCGCCACCGGGTTGGTCGTGTCAGGTGTGCCGGACGCGACGATCAGATCGACCTTGTCGCGGAGGATCAGTTCGGCCGCGACCTCGGCGCCGCGGCTGGCATTGGACTGGCTGTCCTTGGAGATGATCTCGACCGGATAGGTCTTGCCGCCGCTCTGCAAACCTTTCGACAGGATGCCTTTGACCTGGTCGAGAATGAACGGATCGGCCTCGCCGAAGCCGGCGAGCGGACCGGTGCGCGGACTGACATTGCCGATCTTGATGACCTTGCTTTGTGCGTTGGCAGGGATAACGCGCAATACAGCCGGCGCTGCAATGATGCCGAGGCCGGCGACGATGGTGCGGCGAGAAACGCCGTTGCGCAGGTTATCCTTGAAAGAACCGTTGTCCTTGCTCACGATATTCCTCCCTTGTCATTTTGAAATCATCCGGCGTCTTGTGCGCGCGCCTTTTTAAGATGTTGAGTGACCTGTGATCTGAGTGCGGCCTGTTGCTCCGGCGTCCATTTGCGAAAGCCCTCGCCGGTCTTCATCCCAAGCTTACCATCGGCCACCAGCTTCTCCAGATAGGGCGAAGGGCCGCGCCGGCTTTCAATTTCCGGCAATACAGTCCTGTGGATTGCCAAGGTCAGATCGGTGCCGACCAGATCGGCGTTTTCCAAGGGACCGAGTACGGCGAGACGGCGGCCGAAGCTCGCCTTGATGACGGTGTCTACGGTTTCTGCATCGCAGATGCCGTGTTCGACGAGCGCGACAGCTTCGCGCCAGAGCGCGTGCTGCAAGCGGTTGCCGACAAAGCCGGCGACGTCCTTTTTCACATGCACCGGCGTCTTGCCGCTGGCTTTGTGCAGATTCATGGTCCAGTCGATGGCCGCTTGCGACGTCCATTCCGTGCCGATGACTTCGACAAGCGGCACGAGATAGGGCGGATTCCACCAGTGGGTGCCGAGCGCACGTTCCCGCCGCTGCAGACCTTCCATGATCTTGGTAATCGGAATGACCGAGGTATTGCTCGCAAGGATCGTGTCGGCCCGGGCATGACGCTCGATTTCGGCGAAGAGCTGCTGCTTGAGCGGCAGATCCTCTAGCACGGCCTCGACCACATAGTCGGCGTCACGCACGGCAGCGGCGAGATCGCCTTGCGGTGTCACCCGCTCGGCGGCCGCCGGATCGTCGCCAAGGTCGCGCAAATTGGCGATGATGCGCTCCCTGACCGTCCTCAGATTGGCCTCGAACGAGTCGTAGATCGTGACGTCATGGCCATGCAGCGCAAAGACCTGCGCAATGCCGTGTCCCATCAGTCCGGCGCCGATGACGGCGATGCGCGCCTTGCCGGTCATGATCAGCCTGCCGTGTAGCCGCCGTCGGCATACAGGATGTGACCTGTATAGAAATCCGAGGCGGAGGAGGCGAGAAACAGAAGCGGGCCTGCAAGATCGGACGGCTCGCCGAGACGGCCTTTGGGTACGCGGGAGAGAAAGCCCTTGCGCACCTCTTTTGCCTTGTCGGTGTCTTCATACATCCAGGCGGTGAGGGCGGAGCGGAAGACGGTCGGCGCGATCGCGTTCACGGTGATGCCGGTGGCACCCCATTCGCAGCCGAGCGCCTTGGTGATGCCGTCGACGGCCGACTTCGAGGCGCAATAGGCGGTATAGCCCGCGGGATGGCCGAGCAGCCCGCGCGCGGAGGACATCAGCACGATCTTGCCGCCAGGTTTTCCTTCTTGGCCCTGCTTGAGCATCTGGCGTCCGGCGGAGCGTGCCATCAGCCAGGATTGAGTGACATTGGCATCCATCACGTCGAGGAAGCGTTCGGCCGACATGTCCACGATCTTGGCAACGTCGTTCTTGCCGGAGCCGACGACCAGAATGTCGACCCGGCCAAATTTGTCGACCGCGGCCTGCACGATCTTGTCGCAATTGGCTTCCGAATTCGGGCGGATCGCCAGGCTTTCGACCTTGGCGCCGAGACCTGCGCAGGCAGTGGCGGTCTTCTTCAGTTCATCGGCGTTGCCGGCGGCGATGACGACATTCGCGCCGGCGCCAGCCAGCACCTGGGCGGCCAGCGCACCGAATGCGCCAGACGCGCCGGTGACGATCGCAGTCCTGCCGCGGATATCGAACAGGGATTGCGGATTTTTCAGCCACGCTTCAGTCATGACGTCTTCTCCCTCGTCATGCCCGGCCTTGGCCGGGCATTCATGTCTTGTGTCTTGTCATTGGCAAAGACATGGATGCCCGGGACAAGCCCGGCCATGACGCCTTGCACTACGCTTGCGGGTTGTTCATCACCGTGATCATCGTCACCACTTCGTTGGTGCGATTGACGATCTCGCGCTTTTCGTTCGGTCCAATGAAGCAGGAATCGCTCGGCCCGAGCACCGTTTCCTGTCCGTCCACGATCAGGGTGAGTTTACCGGAGAGGACCACGTAGACTTTCTCGGTCGGCGAGGCGTCCGGACCGGCGCCGCCACCCGGCAGAAAATGCGAGAGACCGACGATATATTTTCCAGGTCCTCCGGCATCCAGGCCGAACAGGCGCAGTGAAGCGCAGGCCCGGTGATTGGGCGCCTCGTAGGCCTTCGCGTCGTTGAGTTTGCGGACGATCATTTCAGCGTCTCCCCACGTTCGATGCGGTATTCGCCTTTCGGATCGACCATGGCGACGAGACGAATGATGCAGCCGTCGCCGCGATCCCAGTTCCAGGGGAAGAACGCGAAGGTGCAGCGCTTGCCGGTGACCTTGTCGAGGTCGCCGCCGACATTCTCGATGCCGAGGATGCCGTTCGAGAACAGCTTGCGGTGCACCGGCTCCCATTCCGGGAAGTCGTCCTTCCAGTCGCGTCCGCCCGACCATTCCTTGTATTCCTCCGCCAGGTGCGGATGCAGCGGGCCGTTACGCTGTGGACCGATGGCGGTGGCGAGCGGATGATCGTTGGCCTGGGTGTCGTGACCAACAACCTTCACCTTCTTTTCCACGAACCAGTCGCCGGCTGAAGGCACGAAGCCCGGTGCGCGGCAGAAATAGTCCTCGGAGTCTTCATACTGATGATGCCAGCCGGTATTGACGATCACCACATCATGCGGACGCACATGCTTTCCGGCGGCCCTCTCCAGATCATCATAGGTGATCTGTTCCCATTTCTTTTTGGGGATCGAGACTACGATGCCGGTCCCGAAGAAGTGCGGCAGCGGCACTTCATCGATGAACGGCGTGCCCTGCACGACATGGGCCGGTGCGTCGATATGCGTGGTGTTATGCATCGATGTCGTGATGCGCTGCGACAGCACACCGGATTTTGCCATGTAGTGGATGCGTTCGATCTTTACGTCCTCGAAATATGGCCAGTTGGGCGACTGGTATCCGAATCGGTGCGACAAATTGTAGAACTCAAGGCCCATGCTGTTCTTGAGGTTGTCCTCGAATTCGATGCCGCGGATCTTGATCGTCATTCTGTGGATCTCCCATAACTCCCGCGCAACGCGGTCTTCATTCAGATGCTGTGAATTCTCGCAATCAAGCCGTCACTTCATGGCAGCGCTGATGTGTTCCTCAAGCGAGGCCTTGGTACGCAACAGCCGCTCTGCGATATCCTTCTGCTGGTCCTTGAAACGCTGGCTAGGAACCGGAACGGAAATAGCGACCGGATTGCCATGAAAATCATGCAGCGCGACGCCTGCCGCGCAGATGCCGAGCGTGTGTTCCTCGCGATCGAAGGCGACGCCATGCCGGCGTACGGATTTCAATTCGTCCAGCAAGGCATCAAGACTGGTGATCGTCCGGGGTGTGCGCGCCTCATAGTTACGGCCGATCAGCCGCTCGATCTCTTCGTCGGAAAGCTGTGCCAAGTATGCCTTGCCGTTGGCCGTGCAATAGAGCGGGAAAGATTCGCCGACGGCCGAGATTGCGCGCAGCCGTTGTGATCCGGTCACCTGATCAATGAAGACCATGTGGTCGTCTTTCACCGCGGCCAGATCCACGGTCTCATGCAGGTCGTGCGAAAGCTTGCTGATGAACGGCTTTGCGATGGTGACGAAATCGGTGCGCACGGAAGCCGCCAGCCGCAGGATGGCGGGGCCGAGCCGTACGCGGCCATGCGGCGAGGCTGCGATGACCAACTTCTCGGTTTCCAGAGCCGAGACGATTCGCTGGACGGTGGAACGCGCGAGGTTCACCCGCTGGGCAATCTGTCCAAGACTCAGGCCGGGCGTTGCGTCTTCCAGAGCACGCAGAATGGAAGCAGCCCGCGCGATCACCTGCACACTGCTCTTGTCGGGTGTGCCGGCCGGTTGCGCGGTCATGTGTTTGTTCATGTGTCGAATCCCGTTGAAGGATCAATGAGACAATCGCAGCAATCTCGTAGCGTTGCCGTAGGCGATGTCCTGACGAAGCTTGTCGTCGAGGGCGACGCTGTCCATGAAATGCCCAGCCTCCTCGGCGGATTCGAAGGGATAATCGGCCGAGAACATCACGCGGTCGCTCCCGAGCGCCTGGATCGCGCAATTGAGCGGTTCGGCCGAGAACATGCCCGACAATGTCACGACCATGTTCTGCCTGATGTAATCGGATGGCTGCCGTTTGAGCTTTACACCATAGAGCTTGGCGCGGCTGTCGAAGCGCCAGAGCAGGTAGGGCAGGGTTTCGCCGAGATGGCCGAGCGCCAGGGTTGCTTTCGGAAAACGGTCGAATAATCCGCTGAACACCATGCGCAGGGCATGTGATCCGGTTTCCAGGGTCCATTCCCAGGTCGCGCGTTTGAGCCCTTTGTAGCCGTCGAGCACGGCGAACGGCGAGATCGGGTCGGCCGGATGCAGGTACACGACGGCGCCGAGCGCTTCGGCGCGCTCCCAGAACGGATAAAGGGCCGGATCGTCGAGATATTGTCCGTGCGTGTGGCCGTTGATCATGCCGCCGGCAAACCCGAGCTGCATCACGCAGCGTTCGAGCTCGTTGGCCGCGGCAGCAGGATCCTGCAGCGCGATGTGCGCGAGGCCGGAATAGCGGGCGGGATTCTTCCGGATCTCGCCGGCGAGAAAATCGTTGGCCTCGATGGACTTGCGAGTGGCCCTCGCGGCGTCGCGTTCGGCCTGCACACCGGGCCCTGCCAGCGACAGCACCGAGCGTTCGATGCCGGCCTTGTCCATGGCCTCAATGCGTAATTCGCCGAAATCCTTCAGCCGCGACAGGACCTGGCCATAGAGCTTCGGGTCGACGTCTTCGACCGTCTTCAACCAATATTCTTCGAAACCGGGCGCAAGGAAATGCTCTTCAAGCGCGATCTTTTTGACAGACTTCGTCAACGCCACCTCCCCTTCGCATGCGGCTTCTTGTGGTCCGCTATGCAGTACAACTGTATCGCTATTTGGTAGCGGGAAATTGCAGCGATGGCAAGCGCCCGCAATCCGGCCCTTGCGAATGTCGCAACGGCGGTCCTTGATGCCTGATGCAATTCCATCAGGATATCAGCCGCTTGCAGATCGTCCCTCAGTCATTGTGCGCATGATGCGCGACTGCTAAGCAAAGCAGGTATCTGACGGGGGATTCATGCGTCGATCTCTGATTGCTTCAGGTGTTGCGCTGGCTGTGACATTGCTTCCGCAAGCGGCGTATGCGGCGGAAGGACTGGATGGAGCGACCATGTCGATGCTCTGGTCGCTGCCTTTCATCGGCATCCTGTTGTCGATCGCCACAGGTCCCCTGTTGTTTCCGCATGTGTGGGAACATCACTACGGCAAGTTCGCGGCGTTCTGGTCGGCCTGTGTCATCATTCCGTTATTCGCATCCGCCGGGACATGGGGAGCAAGCGAAGCGCTGTTGCATACGCTCCTGCTCGAATACATCCCCTTCATATTGCTGCTCTTTGCCCTCTACACCATCGCCGGGGGCGTTTTTCTGGAAGGCAATCTGCGCGGAACGCCGGCAGCCAATACTTTGCTGCTGCTGATCGGCTCGATTCTGGCGAGCTTTGTCGGCACCACGGGTGCCTCGATGATCATGATCCGGCCGCTGCTTCGCGCGAACGACGATCGTGTCTATCGCGTTCACACGGTGGTGT
>JAEWCJ010000462.1 GCA_023390695.1 Pseudomonadota bacterium
CATGAAGACCGGCTTCATCTGCGCCTCCGGCTTCAATCTCGTCGCCTCCGCCACCCGCAACGGCAAGCGCCTGATCGCGGTCGTGCTCGGCGCGCCGTCGGGTCCGGTGCGCGCGGTCAAGGCGGCCTCGATGCTGGAGCGCGGTTTCAACAGCAGCACGCTGTCCTGGCTCACCCCTTCGCTGGGAACCGTCGAATCGCTGACCCCGGTGAATCTGGCGCCGCCGAATCTGCGCGAAGAAATGTGCGGCAAGCATCGCAAACGGCCGGCGGCGGAAAGCGAGGACGTGGACGACGCCGCTCAGGTCAATGCCGCCAACCCGACCGTCGATCCCAGTTCCGCACACGGCTTCACGCTGTCCACGCTGCGCGCCGGCATCGCCAAGCCCTCGACCCTGATCGGCCCCTTGCAGCCGTCGATGGAGCCGGTCGTGGTTCATGTCGGCCCGAACCGGAGCAAGGACAAGGCGAACACCCAGCTCGCCGCCTCCAAGAAAAAGGGCGGCGCGGTCGCCGCGGCGGGCGGCAATGCTGCCGCCGCAGTCGCGGCGGTGCCGGGAGGCACGGCCCAGCCGCAAGCGCTCACACCGGCTTTCGCGGCGACGCCGAATTACCCATCCACCTCGACCTTCACGCCGCCGCCGGGCGCGCCAGGTTACGGCACCAGCAACGTGCCGATGCCGAAGGCGCGGCCCCGGGTGGCCGCCAAGCCTGCAGCAAGCAAGCCCGCGGCAAGCAAGCCATCCGCCAGCAAGCCGGCCGCACAGACCAATACCAAACCCGCGACGAAGCCGGCGGCTCAGGCCGCGGCGGATGCCAAGCCGGCGGCGAAACCGGCAGCAAAGCCGAAACAACAGTGACCGACCAGAACCAGCCGCGGCCGCGCGGCCCCTTGCCGCCGATTCCGCTCACCTTCCTGACCGGCTTTCTCGGCGCCGGCAAAACCACGCTGCTGAACAAACTGCTCGGCGATCCGGCGCTGAAGGACACCGCCGTCATCATCAACGAGTTCGGCGAGATTCCGCTGGATCATCTGCTGGTCGAGAAGATCGACGACAACCTGATGGTGCTGTCGAGCGGCTGTCTGTGCTGCACCCTGCGCGGCGATCTCGTTACCGCGCTGGAAAAGCTGTTGCGCGATCTCGACAATGGCCGGGTCGCGTTCAAACGCGTGATCGTGGAAACCACCGGTCTCGCCGATCCCGCGCCGCTGCTGCAGACGATGATGTCGCATCCCTATCTCGTGCTGCGCTTCCGGCTCGACGGCGTCGTGACGCTTGTCGATGCGGTGAACGGCCTTTCGACGCTGAACGAACACGCCGAAGCGGTGAAGCAGGCCGCGGTGGCCGACCGCCTGATCCTCACCAAGACCGATCTCGTCGATACCCCCGATCGCGCCCGCGCCAGAACCGAGTTGATCGCACGTCTGCACGCGCTCAATCCGGCCGCGCCGCTGCTGGATGCCGCGGCCGGCGAAGCCACCCCCGACCGCCTGCTGGATTGCGGCCTCTACGATCCGGCGAAGAAGATTCCCGACGTCAACCGCTGGCTCGCGGACGAAGCCTATGCTGCGGCGGAGGCGGAGCGCCATCATCACGGCCACGATCATGGTCACCACCATCACGATCACGCGCATCACCACCACGAGGTGAACCGCCACGACGACCGCGTCCGCGCCTTCACCCTCGCCAGCGATGATCCGATCGGTGCCGCCACATTCGATCTGTTTCTGGAATTGCTCCGGTCAACGCACGGCCCCAAGCTGCTGCGGGTCAAGGGCATCGTCAAAATCGAGGAAACGCCGGACCGGCCGGTCGTGATTCACGGCGTGCAGCATGTCTTCCATCCGGCGGCGCAGCTCGACGGCTGGCCCGACGCCGACCGCCGCACCCGCATGGTCTTCATTGTCCGCGACATTGAGCCGCGTGTGATCCGTGAGTTGTTTGATGCCTTTCTCGGCCGCCTGAACACAGACCAGCCGGACCGCGAGGCCTTTCTCGACAACCCCCTCGTCCCCTTCGGCGGCGTCGATCGCTAAATCGCCCTCACCCCTTGCGGGTGACGCGCGACTCTTCGATGGTAGTCCGAGATTTCCGGGGCCGAGTATGAGCTTTTTCAAGCAGTTGAAGGGCGATTTCGTTTTCATCCGCGGCGCATTGCGCTCGCTGCGCATGACGACGCATATCGCCAAGAATCCGACGCGCATTTTCCCGAATGTCGTGGAGGAACTGGCCGCGCAGCATGGCGATGCCCCGGCCCTGCTCTCGCAGCGCGAGAATTTCAGCTATCGCGAATTGTTCGAGCGTTCCAACCGCTATTCCAGATGGGCGCTGCGCGAGGGCATCGAGAAGGACGACACGGTGTGTCTCCTGATGCCGAACCGGGCGGAATATGTGGCGATCTGGCTCGGGGTGACGCACATCGGCGGCGTCATGGCGCTGCTCAACACCAATCTCATCGGCCCCTCGCTCGCGCATTGCATCGACGTCGTCGGCGCCAAACACATCATCGTCGCCGCCGAGCTTCTTGAAATCTTCCAGGCCGCCCGGCCCTTCCTGAAAAGCAACCCCAAAATCTGGCTGCATGGCGAGGCTGGCGGCGGTCATCCGCGCATCGACCGCGAGGTGGAAACGCTGCCGGGACTGGCGCTGACTGCCGCCGAGCGGCGGCCGGTCAGTATCGAGGACCATGCCCTCTATATCTACACATCGGGCACGACCGGACTGCCGAAGGCGGCCAACGTCAACCATTACCGGGTCATGCTGGCAAGCTACGGCTTTGCCGGGGTCATGAATACGACGGCGTCGGACCGCATGTACAATTGCCTGCCGATGTATCACACTGTCGGCGGCCTCTGCGCCATCGGCTCGCTGCTGGTGAATGGCGGCTCGGTCGTGTTGCGCGAGCGCTTCTCGGTGCGAGAATTCTGGGACGACATCGTGCGCAGCGACTGCACGATGATGCAGTATATCGGCGAGCTGTGCCGCTATCTGGTCAACAGCCCGCCCCACCCGAACGAGACGAAACATCGGCTGCGCATCGCCTGCGGCAACGGCTTGCGGCCGGACATCTGGGAGGATTTCAAGCAGCGGTTTCGCATTCCGCTGATCCTTGAATTCTATGCTGCGACCGAAGGCAATGTCCTGATGTTCAATTTCGAGGGCAAGCCCGGCGCCATCGGCCGCCTGCCCTGGTTCATCGAAAGCCGCTTTCCGACCGCGCTCGTGCGCTTCGATGTCGAGAAGGAAGAACCCATCCGCGGCGCCGACGGCTTCTGCATGGTCGCGGCGCCGGACGAGATCGGCGAGGCGATCGGCCTGATCGTCAACGATCCGGAAAAGCCCGGCGGCCGCTTCGAAGGCTATGCCCGCAAGGAGGAAAGCGAAAAGAAAATCCTGCGCGACGTCTTCAAGAAGGGCGACGCCTGGTTCCGCACCGGCGATCTGATGCGCAAGGACAAGAACGGCTATTTCTATTTCGTCGATCGAATCGGCGACACGTTCCGCTGGAAAGGCGAGAACGTCTCGACCACCGAAGTGGCGGAAGCGATCAACCAGTTCGCGGGCGTCAGCGACGCCAATGTCTACGGCGTGCACGTCCCCGGACACGAGGGGCGCGCCGGCATGGCCGCCATCGTCTGCGAGAGCGATTGCGAACTCGACAAGCTGCACAGGCATCTGCAGACGATGTTGCCGGATTACGCGCGGCCGCTTTTCCTGCGCGTCCGCAAGCAGATCGACATGACCACCACTTTCAAACAGAAGAAAGTCGATCTGAAGAAGCAGGGATTCGATCCCTCACAGACCGCCGATCCGCTTTATTTCAACGACACCAGGAGCGGCTGTTTCGTTCCGCTGGACGCTCCGCTCTACGAAAGCCTACAGTCCGGAAAGATTCGCTTGTGACGGAAGGACGTTCATGGGGGATGCCGTAACGCCGCAGACCGTGCTCGCATTCTGGCGCGAGGCCGGACCTGACAAATGGTTCAACAGGAACGAAGCGTTTGACAGCGAAATCCGGTCCCGCTTCCTCGCCACCTACGAAGCGGCAGCCGCCGGGAAACTGCAGGCATGGCTAAAGGACGCCGAGGGCGCCTTGGCGCTCATTCTCGTGCTCGACCAGTTCCCGCGCAACATGTTCCGGAACGACAAGCGCGCTTATGCCGCCGACGCCCTGGCGCGGCAGGTCGCCGATCGCGCCATTGAGAGCGGCTATGACGTCGTTTTCCCCACGGCCGAACGTGTCTTCTTCTACCTGCCATTCGAGCATTCTGAAGATCATGCCGACCAGGAACGCTGCATCGCCCTGGTCGCCGCCCTGGGCGATGCGGATCTGCTGAAATGGGCCGAGGTCCATGCCGACATCATCCGACGCTTCGGACGCTTCCCCCATCGCAATGTTGTGCTCGGGCGCACGACCACCGCCGAGGAGCAATCCTTCTTGGATGATGGCGGATTCAGCGGTTAGCGGCGCTCTGGACGCGTCGGGGCCAATGCCATAGCGTCCCGCGGATTGCCGCGGTTCCGATCGCTATTCGGGCCGTTTCACCTGCCTGGGAGCCCTTATGCTGAAGCTCGCCGCTGCCTTCGTTGTCGTTGTCGCCGCTCTGATCCCGCTCCCGGCCTCCGCGCAGACGGAATTGAAGATCATGGCGCCGGCCGGGCCGGGCGGCGGCTGGGACCAGACAGCCCGCGCCATGCAGCAGGCGCTGACAGCCTCGAAACTCGCCCGCTCCGCACAGGTCTTCAATGTCACCGGCGCCGGCGGCAGCGTCGGTCTCGCGCAGCTCATCAACAATGCCAAAGGCGATCCGCATCAATTGATGGTCAACGGCTTCGTGATGGTCGGCGCCTTGCTCACCAACAAATCCGCGGTGAGCCTCGAGCAGGCGACACCGATCGCACGCCTGACCGAAGAGGTCGAAGTGATCGTCGTCCCGGCCTCCTCGCCGATCAGGACAGCGCAGGATCTCGCCGCCGCAGTGAAAGCCGATCCCGCGAAAGTCACCTGGGCCGGAGGATCCGCCGGCGGCGTCGATCACATCACGGCGGCCTTGTTCGCGCAGGCGGTCGGCGCCGACGCAACGAAGATCAATTACATTCCGTTTTCCGGCGGCGGCGAGTCGCTGGCGGCGATCCTGGGCGCGAAAGTCACCGCCGGCATTTCCGGCTATGGCGAATATGAAGGGCAGATCAAGGCCGGCCGGTTGCGCCTGATCGGCGTGACCGCGGCGCAGCGTGTACCGGGCATCGACGCCCCCACGTTCAAGGAGCAGGGGATCGATCTGGTCATCGCCAACTGGCGTTCGGTGATGGCACCGCCCGGCATCACGCCGGAACAAAGGCAGGCGCTGGTCGAGCTCATTGAAAAGATGGTGAAGTCGGACGCCTGGAAAGAGATTCTGAAACAGAAGGGCTGGGACGACGCCTTTCTCGGCGGCGACGCGTTCGCAACGTTCCTGAAGCAGGAACAGTCGCGTGTCGCCGGCGTGTTGAAATCCGTCGGCCTCGTGAAGTGAGCATATTCGCGGCCTTGCGGCGCACCGACCCGGCCGGGCTCGCAGCCGCCGCATTCCTCGTCGCACTGGCGGCGGTGATCGTCTGGGACGCATCGCAACTGACGATCTCGTCGGCTTACGGTCTGGGACCGCAGGCGGTGCCGATTGTCATTGCAGCCGGACTGGCGTTGCTCGGCCTCGGCAATCTGGTGATGGCGGTCCGGCACGATTTTCCTGTGCGCGAGGAGACCAACCCGAAAGCCATTCTGCTGATTCTCGGCGGGCTGGCCGCGCTGATGGCATTGATCGCAATCGGCGCCGGATTCATTTTCGCCACCGCCATCCTGTTCGCCTGCACCTCCGCCGGCTTCGGCCGCCGCGCCTTGGTCACCGATCTCGGGATCGGCCTGTTGCTTGGCGCAGCGATGTATCTGCTCTTCGTCAAGGTGCTGACATTGAGTCTGCCCGCCGGTCCGCTCGAACGGCTGTTGTGAGCTGAGACATGGACGCGTTCGCTCCGATTTCTTTCGTCATTGCCGGGCTCGACCCGGCGATCCATCCGTCGAAAAAGATGGATGCGCGGGTCAAGCCCGCGCATGACAATTAAGGCAGCCGTCGATGGATTCATTCGCCGCTCTCGCGCAAGGCATGGCCGTCGCATTGCAGCCGATGAATCTGCTGTTCGCGCTGATCGGCGTGCTACTCGGCACCGCCGTGGGCGTCTTGCCCGGCATTGGGCCGGCGCTAACCGTGGCGCTGCTGCTGCCGGTCACCTACAAGCTCGATCCTGCGGGCTCGCTGATCATGTTCGCCGGCATCTATTACGGCGGCATGTATGGCGGCTCGACCACCGCCATCCTGATCAACACGCCGGGCGAAAGCGCCTCGATGGCGACGGCGCTGGAAGGCAACAAGATGGCGAAGGCCGGCCGCGGCGGACCCGCGCTTGCCACCGCCGCGATCGGCTCGTTCGTTGCCGGCGGCATCGCGACGCTCGGCATCGCGTTTCTCGCGCCCTGGCTGGTCGAGATCGCCATCAGCTTCGGCCCGGAGGATTACTTCGCGCTGATGTGTCTCGCCTTCGTCACCGTGTCGGCGACCTTCGGCGCCTCGCCGCTGCGCGGCCTGACCAGCCTGTTCATCGGACTGGCGCTCGGCCTGGTCGGCATCGACAAGCTGACCGGACAGGCGCGGCTGTCCTTCGGCGTGCCGGAACTGCTGGACGGGGTCGAGATCACCACGCTCGCGGTCGGACTGTTCGCGGTCGGCGAGGCCCTGTATGTCGCCTCGCGCCGGAACAAGCAGGAAGAAAAGCTGGAAGCGGTCCGAGGATCGCTGTGGATGACGCGGGAAGACTGGAGGAGGTCGTGGAAGCCGTGGCTTCGCGGCACGTTCTTCGGGTTTCCGATCGGCGCCTTGCCGGCCGGCGGCGCCGAAATCCCCACCTTTCTCTCCTATTCCGCCGAGCGGCGTCTGACACAACATCCTGACGAATTTGGCAAAGGCGCCATCGAAGGCGTCGCCGGCCCCGAAGCCGCCAACAATGCCTCCGCCGCCGGCACGCTCGTGCCGTTGCTCACGCTCGGCCTGCCGACATCGGCGACGGCCGCCATGATGCTCGCCGGCTTCCAGCAATATGGCTTGAATCCCGGGCCGCTGTTATTTGCGGAAAGGCCGGATCTGGTCTGGGGCCTGATCGCCAGCCTGTTCATCGCCAATGCGATGCTGCTCGTCCTCAACCTGCCGCTGGTCGGATTATGGGTGCGCCTGCTGTCGATCCCGCAGCCGTGGCTTTATGCCGGCATTCTTGCCTTTGCGGTCATGGGCACGCTGGCCGCCAAACCGTCCGTCATCGAACTGATGATGCTGACCGTCTTCGGCATCATGGGCTTCCTGATGCGGCGCTACGATTATCCGATTGCCCCGGTCGTGGTCGGACTGATCCTCGGGCCGATGGCGGAAAGCCAGTTGCGGCGCGCGCTGGCGATCAGTCTCGGCGACCCGCTGGTGCTGGTGCAGAGCCCGATCTCGGCGACGCTACTGACGATCTCGCTCCTCGCCCTGATCGCACCTTTTGTGCTCAAGGGCCTCTCGGCCGTGCGCCCGACGGACGACTAAGGCGCAATCTACGTAGCAAAATCAACGTCTTAGAATTTGTTAACCGATCCACCGAACCGAATCTTAAGTCCGCCTTGCTAGAGCTGCCCGCGCAGGGAACCGCGCCCGTCAACAACAATAAGGGCGCGCAGGCGGAGGCGTGAGTGGCACTGACCGGACAGCATCCGGACCGCATGACGGCGCGCGGCTTGCGCGCCCGCCTGCCCGCGCGCGTCCAGCGCTGGCTGTCCGATCAAGGCGATCGCTCACTCGCCCAGCGCGTCGCCGGCACTGCATTTGTAATTCGTGTATTCAGCGCCGTGCTCGCCTATCTTTCGCAGGTTGCATTGGCGCGCTGGATGGGCAGCCACGAATTCGGCATCTATGTCTATGTCTGGACCTGGGTAATGCTGATCGGCGGCGCCGTCGATCTCGGCCTCGCCTCGTCGGCGCAGCGCTTCATTCCCAATTACACCGAAGCGCGCGCGACGGAGCATTTGCGCGGCTTCCTTTCCGGCAGCCGCTGGCTCACCTTCATCATGGCGACGGCGCTGTCGCTGGTTGGCTTGCTCGCTATCCGCTTTCTGGAACCCTGGCTCGACCCGAGCACCATCATTCCCCTCTATGTCGCCTGCCTGATCCTCCCGATGTATGGGCTCCTGCATGTACAGGACGGCATTTCACGCTCGTATAACTGGATCAACCTCGCACTTCTTCCGCCATTTATCCTGCGCCCTCTGCTCCTCCTCGCGCTGCTCGGCGGAGCCTACCTGCTTGGCTATCAGACCGACGCCACGACCGGCATTGCCGCCGCGGCGATCTCGATCTGGGTCACCGCGTTCGGGCAAATGTTTCTGCTGAACCGCAAACTCGATGCGGCCATCGGGAAAGGCGAGAAGACCTATGACATCCGCCGCTGGGTGGCGATCTCACTGCCGATGTTCATGGTCGACGGCCTCTATCTGCTGCTGATGTATGTCGACGTGCTGATGCTGAAACAATTCCGCACGCCGGAGGAAATCGCGATCTATTATGCCGGCGCAAAAACACTGGCTTTGGTCGCCTTCGTTTATTTCGCGGTGGCGGCGGCGTCCTCGCACAAATTCGCCGAATATTTTGTGTCCGGAGATCGCGCCCGGCTGTCGGCGTTCCTTGCCGACGCAATCCGTTGGACCTTCTGGCCTTCGCTCGCCGCCACGGTTGTCCTTCTCGCCTGCGGCTGGCCGCTGCTGCGGCTGTTCGGCGAACAATATGTCCAGGCCTATGGCTTGATGTTCGTTCTTGCCATCGGGTTCATGGCACGCGCCGCCATCGGGCCCGGCGAACGTTTCCTCAACATGCTCGGCGAGCAGCGCGCCTGCGCCGCGATCGTTGCCATCGCGTTCATCATCAATCTCGCGCTTGGTTTCCTCCTGATACCCGATCTCGGCATGATGGGTGCGGCTATCTCGACAACGGTCGCGTTCATCAGCGAATCCATTTTGATCTTCGCCGTCGCGAAGAAGCGTCTCGGCTATCATTTGTTCATCTGGGGAGCGCCGCGACCATGACCGCGATGCTGGCCCCGGCCACCAGGACATTCCGTGCCTATTGGCGCCCGCTGCCATCGCTGGCGGCAATCGCGGATGAATGGCGCGACTTGGCGAAGCGGACGCTGCAACCGAACGTCTTCTATGACCCGGATTTCGCTCTCCCGGCCGCCGACGCCTTCGGAGACGACGTCGGCGCGGTGCTGGTGCGCAGCGGCAACGGAATGTTGCGGGGGCTTTTCCCGGCCCGCGCAGAACCGTATCGCTATGGCATGGCCTCAAGCGTGATCGCCGGCTGGACACATCCCTACGCGCCGCTGGGAACACCGCTGGTCGACCGCGATCATGCCGACGACACAGTGAATGCGTGGCTCGATCATTTGCATGGTGAGCAAGGCCTGCGTTTTCTGGTCATGCCTTATGTGCCCGATCGCGGCGATTTTGCCTTGCTTCTGAATGACGTCATTCAGAAGCGCGGTCTCCCCTGCGCGGCGTTTGGCAGTCATGGGCGTGCCATCCTGGAGCCGGCCGATGACCGCACGAACTATCTGGCAAAAGCAGTCAGCACCAAACTGCGCAAGGAGCTTGGCCGCAAGCGGCGACGGCTGTCTGATCTCGGCGAGGTGACCCACGAAAGCGCGGGCGACGCCTTCTCGGCCGGCACTTATGTCCAGGATTTTCTCGCGCTTGAAGAAAAAGGCTGGAAGGGCCGCGCCGGCACGGCCGCAGCACAAAATCCGGTCATCCGGCAATTCCTGCAAAGCGCCGTAACCGGGCTGGCACGACGCGGGCTGGTGCGCGCCGATCGTCTGGCAGTGGCGGGGCAGCCTGTCGCGGTCACACTGCTTCTGCGCAGCGGTCCCTCCGCCTGGCTCTGGAAGACTGCCTATGATGAAAGCTTCGCCCGCTTTTCTCCGGGCGTGCAATTGACGCGCGACGTCACCACAGCGCTGCTGAACGACGGGACCGTCATCACAACGGATTCCTGCGCGACGCCCGATCATCCAATGATCGATCACCTGTGGAGGGAGCGGCTTATCCTGTCCGACCGGCTGATCGCATTGCGGCCGGGCGACACCGTCCGTTTTGGTCTCGCCTGCAATCTGGAAACGCTGCGCCGCACCGCCATCGGCGCCGCCAAAACCATCCGCAACACACTCAGACGCGCTCCCGCAGCCGACGGGAGATGATGTTGCGGTTCGCCGGCGGCGAGGCCGCCGTCAGCTCTGCGGGCCGTCCGGCGCCGCCATGATCAGCGCCCAGAAAACCTTGTATTTGGTGTTGGGAACATAGACCGCGGCGATGCCCATTTTGGTCGCACCGCGCAGCAGCATGTTGGCCTTGTGCGGTGGCGAATCGCGCCATCCGGAAAACGCCTCCGCCAGTGTGTGATAGCCGGCGCCGACATTCTCAGCACCGACTCTGGCGTTGTAGCCCGAGCGGCGCAGCCGGTCCTTGAAGCTGCCGGCCACGTTGTGATCGAGCTTATCCTTGCTCGCCATCGCCCGCGCCTGCTGCTCGGCCATCCTCGTCAGGTCGGGATCGAGGGTGACCGGACCGAGACCGTTATTCTGGCGGTAGCCTGATATCATCGAGGCGGCGGCGGCGGGATCGAGCTGCCCGCCCTGCGCCAGGTTCTGATAGAAGCTCGGCTGGCCCGAAGGTATTTGCTCGCTGGCGCAGGCGCCAAGCGCCAGCATCGCAACGAAAGAAACCGCCCGCAGCATACGGCCCGGCGACAAGACAGACATATTCGTGGACTCCCGATCCCGGGCCAGCTTGGCCGCAAAAAGATGACCGAACCATGAAGACGGCATTCAGGCAGGCCCGATGGCTGCACCCGCCCGCTTCACGCGAGCGCCTCTTCCGTCGGACAGTTTGGATTGAGCTTTCCGCCCGCTCGCCCGGCTAGGGCAGCGGGATTACGATACCTTCCGCACGAAAGCGCTCAAGAATGGAGAAGTAGAGGTCGCTCTTGACGCCGCCGCCTTCGCCGATATTGCGGACAACCCCGCCCAGTTCGAAGCTGATCGCCTTCTCGCCGAGACCGACAATGAGTGCCGACGGTGCAGGACTCTGCATCAGCTTCGGGTGCGTCTTCGCGATGTCCAGGAGGATATCGCGCACTTTCTTTATGTCACTGTCGTAACGAACATTCACCCGGACCGCGATGCGGCTGAAAGTGTTGGCGTGGGTCCAGTTCTTCACCACGCCCGTGATCAGCTCCGAGTTCGGGATGATGACGCTGGCCTGGTCGCCGGTTTCGATCTCGGTCGCGCGCACGTGAATCCGGCGCACGCGTCCTTCCTCTCCCTTGACATTGATGATGTCGCCGACCCGGATCGGCCGCTCGGCCAGGAGGATGAGACCCGACACAAAATTCGACACCACCGATTGCAGGCCGAAACCGATACCGATCGACAGCGCACCGGCCACGATGGTGATCTTCTGGAAATCGAGCCCCATCTGTGCCAGCGCCAGCAGCAGCGCCGCAATCACACCCACATAGCCGAAGATCGTCGAGACGGAATTCTGCAATCCCGGTTCCAGCGTCGTGCGCGGCAGAAAACGCGTATTGAGCCAGCGTTGCGCCGCGCGCGTCGCCAGAACGCCGACAAGCAGGATGGCGAAGGAGGTCAGGATCGCCGTTACGGAAATCGTGACGTCGCCGATCCGGAACCCAAGCGCGGCATCGCGCACGACACCAAAGAAGTCGGACGCAAAAAGCCCCCATGGGCCAAGCAGAGGCAGGAGAACGACAAGTATCAGCAGCAGACGGATCACCGCCGACAACAGCGTGCCGGCGAGTTCAATGGAGCGTGGCTTCAAGCCGAAAAAGCTGGCGACCGCCCGGCCGCGCGGAGAATTTGCCGTCAGAACGTCCGTGAACAACGCATCGATAAAGACGAGCAGAATATAGAGTGCGCCGATGATGCCGATGGCGATGAGAAAACGCCCCGACAGGAAGCCTGCAAATGCAATGAACCCGGTCGCCAGGGAGACAACGATTCCGGCAACCAGCAGCCACCCGGCCCCGCGCAGCCAGTGCGCGCGGCTGACGTCATCGTCGAGCGACCTGTTCGAAGTAACCTTGCAAAGGAAATGCGCAAGCAGGACGGCAATGGCGATCGAGAACAGGGCCGATGTCGCAACGGTCAGCGACACTTGCGCAACGACCGTGCGCTGCATCACGGTAATGAAGACCACGGTTCCCAGCACGCGAGCGGCCCAGACCATGTGGTTGGCCACGACGCGCGCCATATCGTCGCCGACGTCGAGCAGGCGCCGGTCCGGATGATCCGGCGCGAACAGGCCGGTGGCCACGCCGCGCCCGAAGGTTGCCATCGCGACGGCGATCACGAGGCCGAACGCCATCTCCATGATGCGCGGCGGCATCAGGCCGAAGCCGTCGAGCACCAGGATCGCGATTGCCACCATTGCAGGCGTGGTCAGCGCAATGCGCAGCAGCGCCATCAGCGCATGGAAGGATTTCGCGAACCGCGTTCCCGACATTGCCGGGCGGAGATCGCGGCTGCGCAGCCATCGCGCCGCGGCAAAACCAAGCCCGCCGAGAGCGAGCAGACTCAGCAACGCCGCCGCCATTCTGCTCACGCCGCCATTGGCAAGCGCGTAACTCCACCAGGACTGGCCGAGGAACGAAAGGGCCCTCAGATCGTCGGGCAGCGACTGCGCGCCCCGAATCCAGAATGCGGGATCGAGCGCACTTGACGAGCGTCCGAACAATTCCTGAGTGAAGAGCGAACGGCGGCGTTCGGTGATGCGGTCGACGAGATCGTCGGCACGCAAAATCAGCAATTTTGCCTGCTTCAAGGCACCGTCGACGCCCGCCCGACGCTGGTTCAGCCGCGTGCGTTCTGCGGCAAGCGAGGCTTCTTCCGGTTGAGCGCCGGCGGCCGGCGGCTCGCCGATCTGCTTAAGACGCGCATCGATTTCGGCCAGGCGGCGCTCAAGCGTTTCGACTGCCTCGCGCAATCCGCTGCGCAAGGGATCAAGGCTGGTGCGCGCCTGGCTGAGCACGTCGTCGGCCAGCCCATCCCGCTGCAACGTGGATTCGATTTGGTCGAGCGCGAGTTTCTGCGGCTCAAGATTCGGAACCGGATCAGGCTGGGCGCCCGGGGCCGGCTGGGCCGGAACTGCAGGCGGCGGCGGAGCGGCCGGCTCTGCCGCCTTCTCGGATTGGGGTGCGGGCGGCGGCGTGTGAGCGGAAACCGCGACAGTGAACATAACCATCAGCGCCGCGACCACAAGCGGCGCGATGCTCCAGTTTCGCCTTGAATACAATTTCGCCATCTGTCTCCTCAAGCGCGTGGCCAGCCAGGTCGGTAACGGGGTTGAGCGCAATCGGGCGCGCGGATGGCTATTGCATCTCGCACGCAATGTCGCCTCGACGGTGTTCCTGTGCGCCCGGGTGTTGTCAATAAAAGAGGCAAAATCAGGGGCTTTCCGGCTTCTCCGGCGAAAAACCCGGGTCCGGCGGCAATTTGTGAGGCGCGGCGAATTGGCATAGAAATTTCGCGTCATAGAAACGGGAACCGCCCGATTCAGGCGGCTTCCCCCCAAGCATTTCGTGAAAGGCCGCCTCATGCAATTGAACGGAAAAGTCGCCGTCGTTACCGGCGCCGCCAGCGGGATCGGCAAGGAAATCGCCCGCACCTATCTCGGCGCGGGCGCGCGGGTCGTGATCGCCGACCTGAGCCAGCAGGCATCCGATGCGGTGGCCAAAGAGCTCGCCGGCACGTCCGGCAACGCCATCGGGGTCGCCATGGATGTCACCGACGAGGCGCAGGTGGATGCCGGCATCGAGACGACGGTGAAAACCTTCGGCGGCATCGACATCCTGGTCAGCAATGCCGGAATCCAGATCGTGGCACCGCTCGACCAGTTTGCTTTCGCCGATTGGAAAAAGCTCCTCGCCATTCATCTCGACGGCGCCTTCCTCACCACCCGCGCCGCACTCCGCCACATGTACAAGCAGGGGCGCGGCGGCAGCATCATCCTGATGGGTTCGGTGCATTCCAAGGAAGCCTCGCTGCTGAAGGCTCCCTATGTCACCGCCAAACACGGTCTGATGGGACTGGCGAAGGTCATCGCCAAGGAAGGTGCACAGCATGGTGTCCGTGCCAATGTGATCTGCCCCGGCTTCATTCGCACGCCGCTGATGGAAAAGCAGATTCCCGAACAGGCCCGTACGCTCGGCATCTCGGAAGTGGACGTGGTCAAGAAGGTGATGCTGGGCGGCACGGTGGACGGCGAGTTCTCGACCTACCAGGACGTGGCCAATGTCGCCCTGTTCTTCGCCGCCTTCGAGACCAACGCGCTGACCGGCCAGTCGCTGAATGTCAGCCACGGCTGGTCGATGACCTAGCCGCCGTAACGCACCTACCGCGTGGAGAAGCGAACAGCTTTAACAAGCGGCGCTATGCGGGCTGCCGGCGTAGCCCGGGCAACTTTGCCGCGTCTCCGGTTTCGACCGCCACAATGCTTTGCGCCGCGCGGCGCGCCGTATCGGCCATGCCCGGATCGAGGGTGACGAGCGCCGCGACCGTGGCGCCGTCGATCAGCAGCGCCAGTTGATGCGTGAGACCGTGCGGATCGCTCGCGCCGGCCTCTTCCGACAATTCGGTCAGTTTGCCCAGAACCGCACGCTTGTGGCGCAACGCAGCGCGGCGAATGCTGTCGTCGGATTTGTCGTGCTCGCCGACCGCATTGATGAAGGGGCAGCCACAGAAGCTTTGATCGTTGAACCAGGCTTTGAGGATATCGAAGATCCGGACAAGCTTTTCCGAGGCCGGACAGGCCTGTGCATCGATTTCCCGCGCGAACCAGGCGCGCCACGCCTCGCTTTCGGCCTCAAGCACCGCTTCGACCAAGCCCTCCTTCGATCCGAATATCTTGTAGAGTGTGGCCTTGGTGG
>JAEWCJ010000466.1 GCA_023390695.1 Pseudomonadota bacterium
CAGGGGATGATGACGTAGCCCTGCTTGCCGACCAGCCAGATCGGGCCGCAGTAGGGTTCGAAGCCGGACGTCAGCGAACTGACGGCGCTGTCGGGCGGCGGCGGCGGAACGGGCTGCTGGGCGCACGCGGCAAGAGAGGCAGCGAGCAGGCCTGCGAAGACGATCGACCTTGTCACGTGGACCTCCAGTACGGCGTGCGACGTCGAGGACCATTATTGAGGTCCCCGCCGCGAATGCAATGACGGTCAGCGCCTACCGCCGCTTGTCGAGGACCTCCATCAGCTCCTCGATCTTGGTCTGGCGGTCCTTGGCGTTGCCGGCGTGGAAGGCGTGGGCGACGCAGTGCTGCAGATGGTCGTGCAGTATCTCCTGCTCGACCTTGTCGATCGCCGCCCGTACCGCGCGGATCTGGGTCAGCACATCGATGCAGTAGCGGTCGTCCTCGACCATGCGGGCGACGCCGCGCACCTGGCCCTCGATGCGGCTAAGCCGCGCGAGCTGCGATTTCTTGATTTTCTCGTCCATGGCTTGAACCATACCCCTGTACGGTATAGATAGCAAGTCATGGAAGAGTTTGCTGTCGATCCCGTTTGCGGCATGAAGGTGAAGGTCGCGACGGCCAAGCACACCGCTCAGCATAACGGGCACACCCACTACTTCTGCAATCCCAAGTGCCTGGCGAAGTTTACCGCCGACCCGGAGCGTTACCTCGCGCCCAAGCCGGCCGAGGCGTGTGCACACGGGCACGGGCACGACCATGGGCACGGACACGCGCCCTCCCCGGCCGCGCCGCCGGGCACGATCTACACCTGCCCGATGCATCCCGAGATCCGGCAGATCGGTCCCGGCTCCTGCCCGATCTGCGGCATGGGGCTCGAACCGGAAATCGCGACCGCAGACACCGGCCCCAATCCTGAACTGATCGACATGACGCGGCGGTTCTGGATCGGCCTCGTGCTGACCTTGCCGGTCTTCGTGCTGGAAATGGGCGGCCATCTGGTCGGCGGCCACGGCCTGATCGACCAGACGCTGTCGAACTGGATTCAATTCGCGCTGGCGACGCCGGTGGTGCTGTGGGCGGGCTGGCCGTTCTTCGAGCGCGGCTGGCAGTCTCTGCTCACCCGCAATCTCAACATGTTCACGCTGATCGCCATGGGCACCGGCGTCGCCTGGCTGTACAGCGTGGTGGCCACCTTTGCGCCCGGCATTTTTCCGCTCGCCTTCCGCGGCCCGCATGGAGCGGTCGCCGTCTATTTCGAAGCCGCCGCCGTCATCACCGTCCTCGTTCTGCTCGGCCAGGTGCTGGAATTGCGCGCCCGTGAAGCGACCTCCGGTGCGATCAAGGCGCTGCTCGATCTCGCACCCAAGACCGCGCGCCGCGTGCAAGACGACGGCAGCGACGAGGACGTCTCGCTCGACGCCATTGCCGCCGGCGACCGGCTGCGCGTGCGGCCGGGCGAGAAAGTGCCGGTCGACGGCGAACTGATCGAAGGCCGCTCGTCGCTCGATGAATCGCTGGTCACCGGCGAGTCGATGCCGGTCACCAAGGAGACCGGCAGCAAGCTCATTGCCGGCACGCTCAACCAGTCCGGCGCTTTTGTGATGCGCGCCGACAAGGTCGGCCGCGACACGCTGCTGTCGCAGATCGTGCAGATGGTGGCGCAGGCGCAGCGATCGCGCGCGCCGATCCAGCGTCTTGCCGACCAGGTCTCCGGCTGGTTCGTGCCGCTGGTCATCGCCATCGCCGTGCTCGCCTTCGCCGCCTGGGCTATGTTCGGGCCGGAGCCGCGCCTTGCCTTCGGCCTCGTCGCCGCCGTGTCGGTTCTGATCATCGCCTGCCCGTGCGCGCTCGGTCTCGCCACGCCGATGTCGATCATGGTCGGCGTCGGACGCGGCGCACAGGCCGGCGTGCTGATCAAGAATGCCGAGGCGCTCGAACGCATGGAGAAGGTCGACACGCTGGTGGTCGACAAGACCGGCACCCTGACCGAAGGCAAGCCCAAGCTGGTGCAGATCGTGGCCGGCGAAACCTGGAACGAGAGCGACCTTCTGAAACTCGCGGCCAGCGTCGAGCGCGCGAGCGAACATCCGCTGGCCGAGGCCATCGTCAACGCCGCCGCTGAACGCAATATCGAGCTTGCGCCGGTGCGCGACTTCGACTCGCCGACCGGCAAAGGCGCGCTCGGCACAGTCGAGGACAAGCGCATCGCGCTCGGCAACGCCAAGTTTCTCACCGAGCTCGGCATCGACACGGCCGCGCTGGCATCGCAGGCCGAGACCCTGCGCGGCGATGGCGCGACCGCAATCTTCATCGCAGTGGACGGCACGGCCGCCGGCATTCTCGCCATCGCCGATCCGGTCAAGGCCACGACGCCGGACGCCCTCAAGGCGCTCAAGGCGGAGGGCATCCACGTGGTGATGCTGACCGGCGACAACCGCACCACCGCGGAGGCGGTGGCGCGCCGGCTTGGCATCGACGAAGTCGAAGCCGAAGTGTTGCCCGATCAGAAAAGCGCGATCGTCGAGAAGCTGCGCCGCGAGGGGCGCGTGGTCGCCATGGCCGGCGACGGCGTCAACGACGCGCCCGCCCTCGCCGCCGCCGATGTCGGTATCGCCATGGGCACCGGCACCGACGTCGCCATGGAAAGCGCCGGGATCACGCTCCTGCGCGGCGACCTGATGGGCATCGTGAAGGCGCGCACGCTGTCGCATGCGGTCATGCGCAATATCCGGCAGAACCTGTTCTTCGCCTTTATCTACAACGCCGCGGGCGTCCCGGTTGCGGCCGGCGTGCTGTATCCGGCCTTCGGCATCCTGCTGTCGCCGGTCATTGCGGCGGCGGCGATGGCGCTGTCGTCAGTCAGCGTCGTCGGCAACGCGTTGCGGCTGCGCGGCATCAGATTGTGAGGGACAAGGATGCGTCTTGATTCCGGTCGCGTTCAGGCGTGAACTTTGAATGACAATGACTGGACTTTTGCAGACATGACGATGGTCACCCGTTCCTTCACGGAGGCCTCGGCGGCGGTCGAGGCCATCGCCGACATCTACCAGCGCAATGTCGCGGTGCTGCGCGACGCCTTCGCGGCCTATGCCGGCGGCGACACGCCGGCGCAGCGGATCCGCGCCTGCTATCCGTTTCTGCGGGTATCGACCGACGAATTGCCCGACATCGACCCGCGGGCGGCCTATGGCTTCCTGCCGGATGCCGGGGTCTATTC
>JAEWCJ010000467.1 GCA_023390695.1 Pseudomonadota bacterium
ACACCAAGCTGAACGGGATCGCCAAGCGCAAGATCAACAAGAAGGCGGCGGCAAAGATGTCGAAGAAAAAGAAGATCAGCCGCAAGGACGAAGAGCGGATGATGCTGGCGGCGGCGGGCATTCCGGCGGTGTGACCGCCAAGGCGCGGGCTATCCGGCGCGCGCCTTTCATCCACGGCGGCGAAGGCCGCCCTACGCGTCCGGCGTTCTCCGCAAAGCGGTACTGAGCGCATGCGCAAGCGTTTCGGCGTCGTAGGGCTTGCGGATGGTCGGAGCGGAGAATGAGCGCGGCACCATGATGTTGTCGCCGTATCCCGTGGCGAAAATAAAAGGGATGTTCCTGCGCGAGAGCTCTTCCGCCACAGCCAGCGAGGTTTCAGTGCCGAGATTGACGTCCAGCACGGCCGCATCGGGCGTGAAATGCGCCAGCTTGCGCAAAGCCTCAGCCGGCGAAGCGGCGGTTTCGATAACGCTCGCGCCTTTGCCCGCAAGCAGCATTTCCGCATCCATCGCGATCACAAGCTGATCCTCGACCAGCAGGATTTTGAGCCCGCCCAGGGTATTCTCAAGATGATCGCCCTGCTCGCCGGGCTGTTTGGACGGATCGGCCGCCAGGGCTTCTGTGATGTATTTCCTGGGAATGAGAAAGCGCGCGGTCACTCCGGCCGCATCGTAGGAAATCTCGCTTTCGCCGCCGAGATCGTAGGGAATGCTCCGGTTGATCAGAACCGAGCCGAACCCGTGCGAACTCGGTTGTTTCACGGCCGGTCCGCCGCTTTCCTGCCAGAAGATTTCGCAGCCATCCTCGTCGGTGCGCTGCCAGCGTATGCTGAGCGTGCCGGAGTTTTTGGACAAGGCGCCGTATTTTGCCGCGTTGGTCACCAGCTCGTGCAGAACCAGCGCCATCACGGAAAAGGCGCGTGAATCGAGTCCGACCGGCGGTCCATCGATGACGGTGTTCGGTCCGTGGTTGAGATAGGGCGACAGTTCCGCTTCCAGCAATTCGCGCAGGGCGCCGCCGCCGTCGCCGCGAATGATCTGGTCGTGCGCGTGCGACAGCGCCTGGATGCGCCCCTGAAGAGACGAGATATAGTCCTGCAGATCGCGTCTGGGGTCGACGGGATGCGTCACCAGCGACTTGATCAGCGACAGGATGTTCTTGACGCGATGGTTCAGCTATTCGTTCAGCATGCGCTGGCGCAAATCCGCCTTGCGCCGCTCTTCCGTCAGCAATTCGCTGTGCCGCATCAGGACTTCGAGCAACGCGGTGCGTGTCGCGGCTGCAATGTCGAGATCGGCTTGTGTCCAGGGATGCGACTGCCGTTCGACGGTCTGCTTCCAGATCGCGAAACTCTTGCGCGGCGTGAGGCGGTCCCCGAGCGGGCCGGTCTCATAATGCTTGTCGCGATTGCCGGCCCAGTCGATCGTCTGGATGACTTCCTTGCGGAACAGGAACAGGTAATCGCGCGGCGTTTGCGATAGCGGGATGGCAAGAACGCCGGATGCTTCAGCCTGGTAGTCGGTGGCTTGCGGCAGGTTCTCGGACAGTGCGTGCGTCGCCCAGACGTCGCCCTCCGCGACGGAACTGACGAAGCGGGCCAGCGAGGGGATCGCCGTGTCCGGGGGTACCGAACCGCTGGCGGTCCAGCGGCCGTGCATCCAGAGGCCGGCGCCGTCACACGGCATCAATGCAGTGAAATCGGCGAGGCTTTCGCGCAGGAATTTCGCAAGGTCGGTGTGATGGGTGACATTGCGCAGCACGCCATCGAGCGAACGCCTGGCCTGCGTCGCGGTATCCAGCCTCTGCTTGCGCAGCATCGCTTGCAGGTGCAGCGAGAAGAAATCGCCGAAAAGTTCGGCTGCGATCCTCGCCGGCATCGGCAGAAGCTTGGTGGAATAGTGGTGGCATGCGATGAGGCCCCACAAGCGGCCGCCGACGATGATCGAAATCGACATGGATGCGCCGACACCCATGTTGCGAAGATATTCGCAATGGATCGGAGACACGCTCCGCAGGTTGGCGAAGGAGAGGTCGAGCGGATTGCCCGACGCGTCGATCTCGGGCTGG
This sequence comes from Pseudomonadota bacterium, assembly GCA_023390695.1. The sequence continues at coordinate 2,068 of JAEWCJ010000467.1, forward strand.
ATGTCCACGAACGCGCCGCTGACATCCGGAATGACCCGGATCGTGTTCTTCAGATACAGTTCTCGTGCCTGGCGCGGAATGTCGCTCGCCGGGAAATTGAGCCCAAGAAACCCTTCGAGGCGGGGCGCTTTGGCTTCGCTGATAACCTGGCCTGAGCCGTCATGCGCGAATCTGTAGACCATGACTCGGTCGTAGCCGAGCGCGCCGCGGAGATAGCGCGCGGTCCGGTTACAGAGATCGTCGACATTGTCGACCTGGTTGAGCCGGGCAATCAGGGCGCGCGCGATTTCGAGTGGCGAACCGGCATTGCTCTCGTCGACCGGCTCGAGCTCGATGATGGCGTTGCCCTTGTATTGATGCACCGCCGCGTTGAATGTCGTTTCTGATGTCGGCAGCGTCATGCCCAGGATCAGTCCCGGGCGGGCGGGATCGGCGGAGCGCAGGAGGGCATTCCGCAAATCGTGCGTCTTGTCGGCGCCGATCACCTCGTCGAGCTTGCGGCCGTTGATGTCGTCAAACGGCAGTCCCATCTTCGCCGCAGCGTTCAGCGAATGCCGGCGGATCACCGACAGGTCGGTGTCGCAGGCGAGAATGCAGCCATGCGGCTGGATGCGGCCCGGAATATGGATCGGCTCGCGGTCGCAATTGGTCAGATCGACATGATTGCGCGCGATGACATCGCGCTCGCTGGAATGCATTCGTTGCTCTTGCAAATACGCTTCAGTCGAAGCCTCTTGGTCTGCCGGATGATTGCGTGGCGGGCAGGATACGGCTTTCCGGCGGCGACAGGTTCACGATAATGCGACGTGACAGCCTTGGATATGTCATTTGACATATCCGGACTGGCGGACATGTCTGCGACAGATGTTTTGCGAATCCACCGAGATTTAACAATGGGGCCGAGTTGTTGGTTCCATCGCTGCTCCCGGGCCCATTTCCATCATTGTCCCTCCGGGTTAACGCGAACCGCTGGCAATGACCTTGCGAAACACATTCGGAAAGGCCTCGCTTTCAATCTCGCCGGGCGCAATCCAGCGCATGTCTTTCGGCGCGCGCGTGCTCTTCGGCACTGGCGCGCGATAGACGGCAAGCTCCAGCGGGAAATGCGTGAAGAC
>JAEWCJ010000002.1 GCA_023390695.1 Pseudomonadota bacterium
TGCGGAATGCGCGCAAAATATGGCATCGCCGTCGCGGGGTCGTTCAGAAAACGCAAGGCAATCCAACCGCTTGTGAAGAGAGCCTCAACTCGTGGATGTTCTTTTTCAGGCAACGCCGCGGCGGACGAGATCCGGAATGCAAGCCGCGGCTCGCCGACATCGAGCAGTTTACGCGCCAGCAGGCGCCGCTCGGTCCACCAGGCTTCTGCGTCGAGAATAGCTGTCGGCGCGGTCGGTGCCTTCAGCATCCACTGCGCAGCTTCCGAAGCCCGGTCGGTGCGGCGCAGCCATTGGGCCATCGTGAAGATATAGACTGCGTCATTGCGCGCATCGGCCGGTACGGCATCGAGCAAGGCTTTGACGTTCGCGGATTTGTTGACCACAGCCCCGCGCGCCCTGGCTATGGCGACCTGGGATGCGCCAAGTCGCTGCGCCGCGCGTGTCGCCTCGCTGATGTCCTCCGCGTAAAGCCGAACGTCCATGCGCGCCTTGTGATCGCCGGCGGAGAGCAGTGCGCCGAATGCATCAAGCGTTCGCTTCTCCATGTCGGCGGACAGCGAGTCGTTGCGCCAGGCATCGCGCACCATTTGCTGAGCCAGCGCCCGGTCCCCCTGAGCCAGCACCGCGCGGGCCAGGGCCAACTTTCCCTTCGCAGAAATCGGCCGTTGCGAAGCAAAGAAACTGCGAATCTGTGCATCGGCCGCCGGGTTCTGCCACAGAGCCGCTTCCGCCTTGCGACGGAATTGCACGATGTTCGGCCAGCCGGGATTGGCAGCGATGAAGGATGCATACCGGTTGAAATCAAAATCGTCGGTCTCGGCGCGCAGCACCGCCCACTCGATCACCTTGCGGGCCACGGGATCACCGACTGAACGCATCACCTCGGTGGCTGTGGAATTTCTACCCTTACGGACAAGGTCTATCGCCTGCTTCACAGCGGCGAGGTCGGCCTGGGACGTGGTGGAGGTCGCAGCCACCGCGAGCGGTATATGAGGAGTCAACGCTGCCTGGCGCACTGGTCGCGGCGCGGCCGTTGCCGCACCAGCCGACAACGGCATCGGTGCGGACAGGCTCGCAGTCGACGAAGTCCCATCCGGACGGACCCGTGGCAACGGCACGGATTGCACGGTTCCGGATTTTGCGCTGGCGGAGCGCTGGGCCGGCTGCCCTGTTGTAGGCTTTGCAACGGCTCGGCTCGCGGGCTTGGAGGCCGGCTTGGGCGTCGACGCACTTTTGGCCGCCGGCTTTGATTTTGCCGACGCCTGGGGTGCGGTCGCGGGTTTGGGCGCGGCCTGCACCGGGAGGGCCAAGGCGGCCATAGCGGTCGCGGCCAGCAGATGCCCAATCAGCGTGCGATGCGATGTCACTCCAGATCCTCGTTGCGGCAATGCCCGGCCGAATCGGCCCTGCGAAAACTCCGAACCCTTTTTGTCCCGATTTGGTGAAGGATCGCCAAATGGCATTGCCGGCGAATCCCGTCCGCCTGCCTCAATTGGCACTGGAAAACGGCGGGATTGGGGTTTCCTGACCGGGCGCTTGATGGATCCGATCAGCAACATTCACTTTCATCGCCTCCAGCAAACCGCTAACAATGACGCCGAAAACACAATCAGGACCGGGGTTTGTCATGGCCGCCAGCGCGCGCTTTCGAGGCTCGTTCACCGCACTTGTCACGCCGTTCAAGAACGGCGCCCTCGACGAAAAAGCGTTCCGCGACCTCGTGGAATGGCAGATCGCCGAGGGAACGCGGGGCCTGGTGCCGGTCGGTACGCCCGGCGAAAGCCCGCCCCTCTCGCATGACGAGCACCGAAAGGTGGTCGAATGGTGCATCGACCAGGCCGGCGGCCGCGTCCCGGTAATCGCAGGCGCCGGTTCCAATTCGACCAGCGAAGCTGTGGAACTCGCCAGGCATGCGGAGAAGGCCGGAGCCGACGCTGTGCTGGTGGTGACGCCCTATTACAACAAGCCGACCCAGGAAGGCATGTATGTGCATTTCAAGGCGGTGAACGACGCCATCGGCATTCCGATCATCATCTATAACATCCCGCCCCGCTCGGTGGTCGACATGTCTGTCGACACCATGAAGCGGCTTTACGAACTGAAGAACATCGCTGGCGTGAAGGACGCCACTGGCAATCTGGCCCGCGTCTCGACTCAGCGCGAGGCCATGGGGCCGGACTTCATCCAGCTTTCCGGCGAAGACATGACCGCGCTCGCCTTCAACGCGGCCGGCGGACATGGCTGCATCTCGGTGGTGTCAAATGTCGCCCCCGCCCTCTGCGCGCAATTGCAGGAGGCGACGCTGACCAATGACTATCCGCAGGCGCTGAAAATCCAGGACCGTCTGGTGCCATTGCATGGCGCCATTTTTCTGGAGCCCGGCCTTGCCGGCGCCAAGTGCGGCCTTTCGCTGCTGGGGCGTGGCAATGAAGAAGTCCGCTCACCGCTGCTGCCGGTCAGCGAGACCGCCCGCACCGCCATCAAGAAAGCGATGGTTCATGCGGGGCTGCTGAATTAGTGATTGCTGCTTTCCAGGATCGCCATCGTCATGCCCGGCTTTATGCCGGGCATCCACGTCTTGCGGCGAGCTGCGCGGGTAAGACGTGGATGGCCGGGACAAGCCCGGCCATGACGAGCAGACCGCCTTACTTGAACCAACCACAAGATACGCTGCCGTATGGCCCCTAAAACAGAGCCCAAGCTGAAAGTCGTCGCCGACAATCGCAAGGCCCGCTTCAATTACGAAATCGGCGAGACCCTCGAGGCCGGCTTGGCACTCACCGGCAGCGAGGTGAAATCCCTGCGTGCGGGCAAGGCCACGATCGCGGAGTCCTACGCCGATTCCCGCGATGGCGAGCTCTGGCTGATCAACGCCAATATCCCGGAATATCTGCAGGCCGGGCGCTTCAATCACACGCCCAAACGGCCGCGCAAATTGCTGCTGCAGAAGCGCCAGATCTTCAAGCTGATCGGCGCGGTCGAGCGTGACGGCATGACCCTCGTGCCCCTGAAGCTCTATTTCAATCCAAAGGGCCGCGCCAAAATCGAGCTCGCGCTGGCCCGCGGCAAGAAGCTGCATGACAAGCGCGAGACGATGAAAAAGCGCAGTTGGGACCGCGAACGCGGTCGGCTCATGCGGATCAAGGGATAAGCAGAGCCGCGAATCCGGCGGCAGATTACTTGATGACCACACAGCCGACACGCGCGCCGGCATTGCCGATCGGCTGGCTCGTGTGATCGTCCTCGTTGGCATGGATGACCAAAGCCGAGCCGTCACTGTCGCGGAGCGACTTGTCGCCAACGAGCGTGACCGAGTCCGTCGACACTTCCGCATTTGCCGATCCGTCCGCATTGGCGAAGATATTGGGAAGGTCGCCGTCATCGGGCCCCTCGGGGTTCAGCAGTCCATGCTTCTCGTCGCCGTGGTTCACATGGCCCTTCGAGAGCTGGAACTTTCCGATGTCCGAGCAGTCGCCCACCGCATGGAAATGCGCACCATGCCAACCCGGGGTCAGGCCACCGGCATTGATGGTGATGCGCACGACGGTTGCCTCTTTGCCGCTGCGAATGACAACCTTGCCGATGGGATCTCCCTTGGCGCCGATCACCGGTCCTTCAAATGCTTGGACATCCTGTGCAGATGCCGGCCAGCAAGCACGCCGGCCAATCCCCCGGCAGCCAGTATCGCAATCAATACGGTTCTCATGGACCTGTCCTCCTAATGCGACCGAAGCTCAACGCGCGGTGATCTGATTGGCTCCGCCAAAACCGTAACGCGAAGCAGAGCACGATAAGCCCATAAGCAAGGCATCGAGAACTTGGTTTTTCCGCTCCGACGACTTCTGAAACGAACGAGCAGCTTGGGTTTGCTCTTAGCGGTCGGCGGTAACAGAC